>JBDLIK010000362.1:0-4310 GCA_039714895.1 Myxococcota bacterium
GATCCGCAGAGATAACGTCGGGAAGGGCCATCGACCAGCAGGGGCTGGCAGCAACCTGCAAAGACCCGCCAAACGAGGGACAACTGAAGGAGGCGGGAGGGAGGTGGTCTGGCGCATGAGCCCGTATGAGCGACGAAGGAGGAGTAACGTCCTCTGACGTGGCGCTGGACGCCGCGCCTGCTCGGGTAACGCCCGGGGCACGAATTCCCTCGAGGCCACGTCTCATCTCGAGGCCACCGTCGAGACCGTTCCGTGAGCGTGAGCACTTGGTACAATTCCGGCCTTGGGAGCTGATCGATGAAGACCTTGAAGATCGTCGGGATCGTGGCCCTGGTCTACCTGGGGATCGTCGTCACGTTCGAATCGTTGCTCGGGGTTGTCCAGCCGACGGGCGGCTCGACCCTCGTCATCACCACGTTCGATGGGGACGGAAGCCCGCACGACCGGGTGCTCTCCCGGCTCGAGAGCGAGGCGCGGCTCTACGTCGCGGCCAACCACTGGCCCCGGGCTTGGTACGACCGCGCGTTGGAGAACCCGGAGGTGCAAGCCACGCTGGATGGCAAGAAGCTCGACTATCGGGCGGTCGCCGTCACGGGCGCGGAGCACGACCGCGTCGACGGCGAGCATGGCCTCGGTATGGGCTTCCGGATCCTGACCGGCTTCCCGCCGAGGTACTTCGTCCGGCTGGATCCCCGCTAGACGACGGAGGCCACTCGATGATCGAAGTCATCGGCTTCATCGTTCTCGCCGGCGGCGTCGGACACGTCGTCACCGGGTTGGTCATCTTCCGCCCTCAGCTGAAGGCCATCTCCAACGACGGTTTCATCGACGCGGTCCTTCCTCACTTCGATCGCCGAGCCGCGCTCTGGTTCATCCTGTTCGGCGTCATGATCGCCATGACGGGCCACCTCCTGATCCACGCGGCGCGGGTGAGCGACCCCACCGTCATCCGCGTAGCAGGCTGGTATCTCCTCGGCGTCAGCAGCGGCGGGACCTTGACCCAGACCCGTTCGCCGTCTTCCCTGCTGGTGGTCCTCTCGCTGGCACTGCTCGGCCTGTCCTACTTCGGTTGAGCCGGGCCTCGCGTTCCCTACTCCACCTCGCGCAGGCGCCCCGTCTCCACCTCGTAGACGAACCCCCGAATGGCGTCCTTGTGCGCGACGAACGGGCTCGCCTGGATGCGTGCGATGGACTCCTGCACGTCCTCCTCGAGGTCGGAGAACGACTCCATCGCGAACGGCGGCCGGATCCCGGTGTCCTTCCGGATCGTCTCCCGCACCTCGTCGTCGGAGAAGGTCAGCATCCCGCAATCCGTGTGGTGGATCAGCATGATCTCGCGTGTCCCGAGCAGGCGCTGGGAGATGGTGAGCGAGCGGATCACGTCGTCGGTCACCACGCCCCCCGCGTTCCGGATCACGTGGGCCTCGCCCTCCTCGAGCCCGAGCAGGGCGCCCGTCTCCAGGCGCGCATCCATGCAGGTGACGATCGCGACCTGCCTGGACGGGGGCATGGGCAGATCCTCCTTGTCGAAGCCGGCCGCATAGCTCTCGTTGTTCTTCAGATAGGTCTCGGTCGCGCTCACGTCGAAGCCTCCCTCGTCTCGCCGTTCCGGGCTCCAGTATGCGCCGCGGCGCCCGGGGGCGGCAAGGGCGCCTGCTTCAGAGCAGCTTGGCGTACTTCTCGCGAAGCTCCCGCCAGCGGGGCTCGCTGGCCGGGCTCTCCTCGCCCCGCATGTGCGCTTCGAGCCGGTCCATGTGCTGGTGCCAGCCCGCGCCACGCCGCTCGGTCGCCGTGTCGGTGAGCAGCTTCTCGGTGAGCGTGAGGCGCGTGCCGTTCGCCTGCTCCTCGAGCTTGTAGCGCACGACCGTCGTCTCGTAGTCGCTGACCCAGTCGTACTCGAACACCCGCGGCGGCTCGAAGACGCGGATCATGCCCTCCATCATCCGGCTTCCGTCGTGGGCCTGGAGCTCGATCCAGCCTCCGACCTGCGGCTCGATCTTGGCCGGGGCGAACCAGGCGCGGATGCGATCGGGCTCGGTGAGCGCAGACCAGAGCTCGTCGATGGGCGCATGAAAGGTTCGCTGGAGCGTGACCTTCCGGCGGTTCGTTTCTCCCTCGATCCGGGCGAGCGGTTGCTCGATCGTCATCGCGTGCCTCTCTTCCTCTCGGATTCGCGTTCGAGGTGTCGCTCGAGCGCGTCGAGTCGCCGTTGCCACTCGCGGCGGCGCTGGTCCACCCAGGCCTCCACGTCCACGAGCCCGCCCGGATCCAGCCGGTAGAGGCGTCGGGGTCCCTCGCCACGCCGCGAGACCAGGCCGGCCTCGCGCAGGAGGCGGAGATGCCGGGAGATCGCGGGCTGGCTCATGGAGAACTCCGCCACGATCTCGCCCACGCTCCGGTCGCCCTCGGCGAGGATCTCGAGGATCCGCCGGCGCGTGGGATCGGAGAGGGCGGCGAACGCTTCCATGGCGTTTTTATATAACATATCAGTTATATGTTGGGCAACCGGGGCGGCCTTCTGGACAGCCGTTTGGAATCATTGGGTTCTTCTCCGTGGAGCGCTGGTAGGATCGTCCGGCCCACGGAGGCTCGGGAATGAGCGGTTGGATCGGCATCCGCGAGGCACGCGAGCGGGCGGGGCTTCGGCTCGTCCTGCTGCGGGGCTTTCCGAGCCCCTGGTCGCAGGCCGCGCGGGCGATCTTCGAGATCAAGCGGGTCCCGTTCCTGGCGGTGCAGACGGCGAGCGACGATCCGCCGGGATCGCTGCTGGAGTGGACCGGACAGGACGGCTACCCCGTGGCGGTGTACGAGGCCGAGCGGCCGCGCGCGGCCTGGGCCTACCCGTGGTGGGCCTACATCGACGGCGGCGACCTGCGCTACGCCAGCAGCTCATCAACTCTTCTGATGATGGAGACGCTCTCGGTCGCGAACGGAGCAGTGGGCGCGACCGGCCTCTTCCTCTGGTAGCGCCCAGCTCCGCCCGACGAGCGCTCCTCCGTGCACCGCCTGAGCGAGGAGGACTGCAGACGCTCGCAGGTCGAGCCCGGCGCACCGGACGGCCCCTTCAACGTGCTCTTCGTCCACGAGGCCGAGGCCGTGAGCGAGATCCCGCCGGGGGAGCACTTCCCCCCGGGATAAAGGCAGGTTATCGGACCTTGGAAGACCGCTTGGGGGGCTATCCGCCGGCCTCCTGCGATCGACGGTCCCCGACGCCGATCCCTACCTGAAGAATCCGCAGGGTGTCGTCTTTCTCACCTGAGCCCAGATCTCGTGCCGGTTTCTCTATTGCCCGGTGTGAAGAACGCCGCGCCGGCGCCAGCCTCTTCGACGTCGAAATTCGTCAGGGGCAGACGCCGCCGCACTGAAGGGGACAACGCCGCTACCTCTTCGCTATGCGAGAAGCGGAGAGGCGTCGTTGAGAACGACCACGTCGGAAGCTCGGGTTTCAGGGCGGCGACGAGCCGATCCTGAAACCTGCGTCGCTGAGACCGACGAGGTCGTCGCTCCGGTAGAGCGCAAGTCCCAGTCCGACTCCGAGCGCGACGCACCCCCTCAGCGAAGCCGCGATAGACGCTCGATGGCCCGCAGCACGGGCCCCGCGTCGCTGTAGCGCCCGAGCCCGTGGACGATGCGCGTCGCGCCGGCTTCCTCCCATTGCGCGAGCCGCTCGCGGGTCTTCGCGGGATCGTCGAGGGGAAGCCCGTCGAAGGTGACGACCTCCGGCGTCGGCCGGCCGGCCGCTGCGAAGCGTGTGCGGAGGTCGGCGGCGAGCGGCGCCAGCGGCTCGGGACCGATCCCCATGGGCATCCAGCCGTCGGCGAAGCGCAGCGCCCGCTCGAAGGCGTGGGGCGGTACGCCTCCCACGTAGATCGGCGGCGGCGCGGGGCGAGGGCGGAACAGGAAGCGCTGGCCGTGAGCCTCGACCTCGTCGGCAGCGAAGCAGCGCTTCAAGAAGTCGAGGATCTCGTCGGTCATCGCACCGCGCCGGCGCCGGTCGATGCCCAGGGCGCGGAACTCCGGGCGCATCCAGCCGGCGCCCACCCCGAGGAGCAGGCGCTCGCCCGAGAGCTCCTGAAGCGTGGCGATCCATTTGGCGGTGGGCAGCGCGGGGCGGTAGGGGAGCACGAGCACGCCGACGCCCAGGCCGATCCTGGAGGTCGAGCCGGCCAGGAAGGCCAGCGTGGCCAAGGGGTCGAGGTAGCGTCCCTCGGAGCCCTCGGCATCCTCGGGCGGGATCGCCACGTGATCCACCACCCAGAGGGACTCGAGGCCCGCCTGCTCGGCCTCCCGCGCGCAGCGGCGGAGCAGCT
>JBDLIK010000363.1:0-4291 GCA_039714895.1 Myxococcota bacterium
CCCCGAAGCCTCGGCACTCGCCTCTACTCGCCGCGCGGCCGCGAGCTCGGTCCGAAAGTCCGACATGCGCTCGAACCGGTCCTCAGCCTGGAGCTCGACCGCCCGCCGCAGCACCCCGCGCAGCGCCTCCTCGCACCCAAGCCCCGCCAGGAACGCATCCCGCTGAAACATCGCCCGCTGGGGCAGCTTCTTGCCGTGGATGCAGAACACCGCCGTCATCCCCAGGCTGTAGATATCCGCCCGGTGGTCCACCCGGCTCGCGTCCTCGTTCTGCTCGGGCGCCGAATACAGCACCGTGCCCATCGCCCCCGTTCGAGTCCCTCCGGTCGTGTCCTGCGCCTGCACCAGGTCGAAGTCCGTCAGCGCCACCGCTCCGCTCTCCCGAAGCAGGATGTTCTGCGGCTTCACGTCCCGGTGCACCAGCCCGGCCTCGTGGGCTGCCTCCAGAGCGCCGGCGATCGATTCCACCATCGCGAGCGCCCGCTCGACCGCCAGCCCGTTCTTGGTGACCGCCTGATACAGGTCACCACCCGCCACGTACTCCATCACGTAGTAGTAGAACCCCTGCTCCTCGCCTTCGGGCACCAGCACCCGGACCACATGGGGGTGCTGAAGCTCCGCCATCTTCTTGGCGCCCCGAAACAGCCGCTCCCGTCGGCTGGCCACCCGCGCGAGCTGCCCATGCAACACCTTGATCGCTACCGTCCGGCCCGCCTTCTTGTCGTACGCCTTCCACACCGTCGCAAACCCGCCCTGGCCGATCACCTCGATGAGCCGGAAGCGGCCTTCACCCAGGTACTCGTCGGCGTGTAGCGTGGGGCCGTGCCGCTGCTCTCGGCGCAGCTCCAGGATCTCCGCGTTGACCTCGGTCGTGTCCTCGCCCGCGACCGTGAGCTCTTCGCGGCGCTGGTAGGCGGAGTCGAGGCGGGCGGCGGCAGAGCCCAGCGGCGGCGCAGGCGGTTCCCCCGCGGAAGAGCCTGCTGCACCCTCGGCCAGCGCTTGCCCCCGCGATGCCCATGACTCCCGCTCGCGCGGTCCCTCCCCCCGTATCCCGCAGACCACCAGCCACAGTCGCTCGTACTCGCTGCGATCGGGTGGGACCGCGATCTGCCGCGTCAGGTACGGCCCGAGCACGGCGTCATCCCACGGCACCCGAAGCACGGGCAGCACCCGCCGCGTGTCGCTCCTGGCCTTCGCGAACAGCTCCAGCTCCCAGTTCGTCCAGGCTTTCTTCAGCCACCCCTGCGTGACCCAGATCAGCACATGCCGAGACTCCTCGAGGCCACGCGCGATCGCCGTCTGCGGATTGAACCCCGGCGCGAGCCTCTCCTCGTCGAACCACACCGTCAGCCCCGCCGCCCTGAGCTGCCGCGCCAATGCCCGCACCTGCGCCTTGTCCTCGCTGGCGTGGCTGAGGAACACATCGAAGCGGAAGCTGGCCGCGTCGGTCACCGGGACCCAGCCTAGCGCTTCACGCCCAACAACTGTAGCGACCTGGGCGAGCGAGGCGTGTCGCGGGCGGACAGCCCCGTTCGCCCCTGCTCCATCACGGCGCTATCCTCCCGCCGTGGCTCGCCACCGCAAATGGGGCTCCGGCCGGCGCAAGCGCAAGGCCGCAGCCCCCGAAGACCGCCTCGCCGAGGGCATCGAGCACCACCGCGCCGGTCGCCTCGACAAGGCCGCGGCCGCCTACGAAGACGTCCTCGCCAAGGACCCCCGGTCGGCCCCCGCCTGGTCGATGAAGGGAGTCCTCGCCCTCCAGCGCGACCGCCCCGAAGAGGCCATCGAGCCACTCCAGCGGGCCACCGCCCTCGACGACACCCAGCCCGGATTCTTCCTCAACCTCGGCAATGCCCTGCGTGGTGTCGGGCGCCTCGCCGATGCCGTCGACGCCTACCGTCGCGCCATCGAGCTCGACCCGCAGATGGCCCCTGCCCACAACAACCTCGGCAACGCCCTGCGCGACCAAGACTCTCTTGCCGAGGCAGCCGCCTCCTACCAGCGCGCCATCGACCTCTCGCCCGACTTCTTCGCCGCCGCCAGCAACCTCGCGCAGACCCAGGCCACGCTCGACGTCCTCCCCCGTGCCGAGCTCATCGCCAGCTACGAGCGCGCCATCTCCATCGCCGACACCACCGACCTCCGCACCACCGACGTGGCCAACGCCCACAACGCCCTCGGCAACCTCCTGCAATCCGAGACTCGCTTCGAGGCCGCCGCCACCCACTACCGTCGCGCCATCTCCATCGACCCCGACTTTGGCGAGGCCCACCTCAACCTCGGCCAGGCTCTCGCCCGCTGCCTGAAGCTCGAGGACGCCATCGAGCCCACCCGCCGCGGCCTGGAGCTGCGCCCCGACGACCTGGCCTCCTACAAGCGCCTCGCCCTGCTGCTGCGCCGCCTTCAACGCAACGACGAGGCCACCGCGGTCTACCAGGCCTGGCACCGCCAGGATCCCGGCGACCCCATCGCCGCCCACATGGCCAGCGTGGGCGGCGACCAACAGCCGCCCGAGCGTGCGGCCGATGACTACGTGGCTCGCGAGTTCGACGACTTCGCCGAGAAGTTCGACCAGGTGCTCGTCGACGAGCTGCGCTACCAGGCACCCGCGCTGGTCGCCCAGGCCCTCGAGCGCACCGGCCTCACCGAGCGTCGCGAGCTCCACGTGCTCGACGCGGGCTGCGGCACCGGCCTGTGCGTCGACTTCCTTCGCCCGCTGGCCCGCCACCTCGTCGGCGTCGACCTCTCCCCCAAGATGCTCGACAAGGCCCGCGACCGCGGCGGCTACGACGAGCTGGTCGAGGCCGAGCTCACCGCCTACCTCGAGTCCCACCCGCAGGCCTTCGACATCGTGGTCGCCGCCGACGTGGTGCTCTACTTCGGCCGGCTCGACGCGCTGGCCCGTGCCCTGCGTAGCTCGCTGCGCCCGGGGGGCGGGGTCGTCTTCACCGTGGAGGCTGGCACCAATGACGCCCGCGGCTGGGCGCTGGGCGACGGCGGGCGCTACACCCACCACCCCACCTATCTGCGCCGCGTGCTCGAAGATGCCGACCTGCAGGTGCGCGAGCTGGTCGACGATCGTCTGCGCTACGAGCTGGGGGCGGAGGTCCGCGGCTGGATCGTCACCGCCTGCGCCCCCGAGCCCCAGTAGCTGCCTGTGCGGCGTCCGAGCCGTGCACCGCGACCACGTTGGGGTGAGAAAGGCGAGCCAGCGCCTGGGCTTTCCCGCGCCAGCCGTGGGTCGTCCCGGCGGTCGCGCTCCTCGTGCAGCACCTTGAGGTGCTCGAGGCTGCCGGTGAAGCGGACCTTCAGGTCGGGCTCGGCGTCGGCGAAGTCGGTCTCGCCGTCGAGCTCGGCGGGTAGGGAGAGGGTGAGGGCCAGCGGACCGTCGTAGACCTCGACCTCGAACATGCCCGGGTCGAACATGGCGTCGATGATGTAGTTGAGGTGGTCACGGTCGCGGGCTCGGATGAGGAACGCGAGGGTGGCGGGGCCGCGGGCGAGGTACAGAGGCATGGGCGGGAGAGGGGATGGTAGCAGCGGGACCTCGCGATCGGGATGGGCGGATGAGGCCCGGCCGGCCGAGCCTCGCCGTGTGGGAGGTCGCAGTCGATGGCCATGAACAGCGGGCCCAGCGACGGGGTTCGTCGGGAGTGGGCGAGTCGGGCCTATACTCACCGGGTCCATGGTGACCGGAGCAAGCAGCGGAGCCCGCCCGTCCCGAGTGTTCGTGTCGTCGACGTTCCTCGACAACCGCGAGCGGCGGCAGACGGTGCACGACGCCATCCTCACCGCGGGGCTGGTGCCAGTGGGGATGGAGCGGTTCGCCGCGAGCACGCTGCCCACGGTGCAGGAGTGCGGGGCGCAGGTCCGCGGGTGTGACTGGCTCATCGGGATCCTGGCGTACCGCTATGGCTGGATCCCCAAGGGGGAGGACCGCTCGATCACGGAGATCGAGTACGACACGGCCAAGGAGGCCGGCATGCCGCGGCTGATGTTCGTGATCGACAGCTCGCTGAAGGTCGACCCCCACGCCGACTTCGACCAGGGGCCCGACCGCTGGGAGAAGCAGAAGAAGCTCGACGCGTTCAAGGCGAAGGTCGGGGCGGACCAGATGCCCGCAGTGTTCAAGGAGGAGACGCTGGGGATCCGGGTGCTCGCGGCGATCCAGGCCGAGCTGGCTCGCTGAAGGGCGTGCGCCGGAGTAGTCCCCCCGCGCACCACCACTCCGAGTGCAAAGATAGGGATCATTCATCCCAGCGTTTGCTGCGCATCACCCCGTAACCGAGAC
>JBDLIK010000364.1:0-4283 GCA_039714895.1 Myxococcota bacterium
GGGAAGCAGCACCGCCCAATCGAAGCGCCGGCGGCGGAGCCCCCGCACCCGGGCCCAGGTGCGGCCCGGGTCGGGCAGGAACTCGTCGATGGAGGGCAGCCCCTTCACCAGGCCGGCCAGGAAGGGCCGGCCCTCCAGCACGATCTCGGCGTCGGGATGCGCAGCCCGCAGCGCCCGAAGCGCCGGAGTGGCCATCACCACGTCCCCCACCCAGTTGGGCGCCCGCACCAGGATCCTGCGCGGCAAGTTGTGGGTCCGCCTGCCGGCGGAGTGTCCAGTTCCGCATAGGTGTTGAGAGTTTCACTCGTTCCTCAGTGGATTTCATTCTTTTCGGACCTCGTTCAGCTCGCCAAATGAGGCGAGGGTGGCACGGAAGAGCCGCGCCACGTCCCGGGGAGCGGAGATAGTAGGGGCAGGCCTTCCGCCAGCCCTGGGTCGCGCACCCGTTTGCGGCTCGGCCTCTGCCGGGACGAGCGCCGGGGGCGCGAGCCCCCCTCGCCAGCGGTTCCACGCCCCCAGGTTCGAGAGCAACGAGGGCCGGTCCCCGTCGAGGGTGCGTTCCCAGGCCAGCCCGTAGTTCGGGAAGAGTGCGGCCTCATCGACCCGAAGCTCATCCAGCTTCTTCAGCCGCGCTGCGGGTTCCCAGTAATCGGCGGGCAGGATGTCGTCGTAGCGCGCGGCCGGGGCCAGGCCCTGCCGGACCCGCTCGCGTCGCTCGCCGATGGCATCGGTCTCGCCCGGCCACTGCACGTCGGCGAGCGCGAGTCGCTGCCCACGCCAGGTGAGCCACGGATGGCCGAGCTCGTCGTCGACGATGGCGAGAGCGTCGGCTCGCCGCGCGGGATCCGACTATCGCTGCCAGAGGTCGCGAGGCTCGAAGAGGTGCTGATCCGAGTCGATGATGTGGGGCATGATGGGGCTCACCTCTCCAAGATGACTGAGGACCAGCGAGGGTAGCCGCCGAGTGGCGGACCCCCCAAGAAGGAAGGGACGGAACGAGCGTCCTGGTGGCTGGGCTATGCTGCCCCTCCCGGGAGCCCACCTCGCCGATGCAGATCCTCCGCAAGTCGCGGCTGCTCCGAGCGTTCCAGCTGCGCGGACGGACGTCCCCGGCCCTGATGACCGCCTTCGTGCTGGTGAACGGGCTCGTGCTCGTGAACGCGGCCCTCCACGATCCTCGCATCGGATACGATGCGCGTGGCTACGCGGCCTACGTCGAGGTCCTCTCCGAGGGTCGCCTGCCAGGCCCGCGGGACAGCTACGAGTACCTCTCGCCGCCGCTGCCGTTCGTACTGCCGGCCACCGTCCGGGCCGCCAGCCGCAGCTTCGGCGTGGAAGCCGAGCGCGGTCGCTGGCTCGCCTGGAAGAGCGGCCAGCTCGGGAATCTGCTGTGGTCGATGCTCCTGACCTTCTTCCTGCTGGATCTCGGACGCCTGCTCGGCCCCGATCTCCTCCACATCCGCCTCACGAGCCTCCTGTTCGTGGGCCTGCTGCCCGTCTACCAGCAGTCCTTCGCCGGGATGAGGGCCGAGCCGCTGGTCGCATCCCTGACGGTGACGACCACCTGGGCGACGCTCTGGGCGCTGCGGGGCCGCACGCTGCGGCGCTACCTCGTGCTGGGAATCCTGCTGGGCCTGCTCGCGCTCACCCGGCAGTGGGCCCTCGCCGTCGTCGCAGGGATCGGGCTGGTCGGTCTGCTCCACCTGGCGCGGGCGGAGCGCCGTGGGGCGATCCTGCGTGGGGGCTGCCTGGCGGGGCTGCTCGCCTTCACGGTGTGTGGCGGATTCTACTGGCATCTCCACGACCGCTACGGCTCGTTGGCGCCCCATCAGCAGCTGGGATCCGTCCCGGACGCGCGACGAGCCAACTTCTCGTTCCGCAACCAGCCGCGAAGCTTCTACCTGGACATGCGGGCCGACAAGCTGTTCTCCGACCCGGTCTTCCCCGCGCTCCCGAACCGGCTGCTCCCGCAGCTCCACTCCACCCTCTGGGGCGACTACTGGGGCTTCTGGGTCGTCGCAGCCCGGGACCTCCGCGACGGCAGCTACCTCCACTACCTGAGGGCCCATCGCATCATACGCCAGGAGGGCACCCAGCCGGCCTGGCTGTGGACGAATCGCGACCGGATGGGGCCCTATCTCGGCCTCGTCAACGCCGTCTCGCTGCTCCCCAGCAGCCTCCTGCTGGCCAGCCTGGCCTTCGGGATCGTCCGCTCGCTGCGCGCCACCGCGGTGCGCCGGCCATCGCTCCGCACGGACCTGCTGCGGCTTGCCACCGCCGTGATCGTGCTCTCGCTGGCTTCCTACGGCTACTTCCTGCTGGTGACCCCGGACCTCCTGGTCGGGACGACGCTCAAAGCCATGTACCAGCTCCACGTCTTCCCGCTCTGGGCGCTGCTGGTGGCGGCGCTGCTCGAGACGCTGCGCGGACGATCCCGCTGGCTCTACGGTCTCCTGCTCACGGGTCTCGCGGCGACCTTCCTGTGGAATGCCCGCATGCTGATCACGAGCTACCGCGAGTGGTGGTGACCGGCAGACCCGTCGGGCGCCGGGCCGAGGGCGCGACCGCCCACGAGCGCGACCTTCAGAGGTAGCCGAGCGCCTTCAGGTGCTCGATCTCCTCGGGGTCGAGCTCCGGAAGCGGATCGCCCGAGACCTCACCCTGCATGAACTCTTCCAGACGAGCCTGCAGGAGCCTTGCCAGCTCCGGGTGCTCGGCGCGAACGTCGGTCGTCTCTGCCGGGTCATGCGTCAGATGGAAGAGCCGGGCTTCCCCGTTCGAGCGATCGTAGACGAGCTTGAACTCACGGTAGCGGACCGAGCGTGTTGCGTCGGGGATCCGGTTCCTCCAGTCGGCCTCTGCGAAGAGAAAGCGGTCGCGCAGGAACGCCCCGCTCCCGTCGCGCCAGATGCGGCTCAGGTCCTCGCCGTCCAGGCCTGGCGGAGCCGACACGCCGAGCAGACCGAGGATCGTCGGCACGACGTCGATCAGGGAACCGGGCTCGGAGAGCCGTAGACCCGCCGGCACGCCGGGGCCGCGCACCAGCAGCGGCACCCGCAGGACCTCATCGTACTGGGTGCGCCCATGCAGCACGCTCCCGTGCTCGAGGAACTCCTCGCCGTGATCCGAGGTCACGATGACGAGGGTGTTGCGTGTGAGGTCGAGCGCCTCCAGTCGCCCGAGCAGGCCAGCCACGACGTCGTCGATCTGTCGGATGCTCGACACGTACAGGTCCTCGAGGTGGCGCACGTCCTCGGGTCCCGGCGGGGGTACGCGCCCTTCCCGGATGGCCGTCAGCTGGCCGGTGGTCCCCGTGTAACGCCCCGCGTAGGGCTCGACGAAGCGCCTCTCGTAGCGAGGGAGAGACCGGTAGCCACTGTGAACGTCGTAGAAGTGGAGAAACAGGAAGAAGGGGTCGCGCGCCTCGGCCCCCAACCAATCCGACGCGACGTCGCCGACACCCGAGGGCTCCGCGCCGATCTCGCGGCCGGTCGTGTGGACCCGGAACATCTCGAACCCGCGAGCGAATCCGTAGCGGGCGCGCATGTTTCTGGCGTTGACGATGCCGGCGGTCTTGTAGCCCTGCTGCCACAGGATCTCGGCGAGCGTGGCGACGTGGACGGGCAGGGACCTCCCGTAGTCCTTCACACCGTGCCGGCTCGGATAGCGCCCCGTCAGGAGCGAGAGTTGGGACGGCAACGTCCAGGGAGCCGGTGCCGTCGCGTTCTCGAAGAGGACTCCTTCGGCTGCGAGGCGATCCAGGGTGGGAGAGGTGGGGCGCGGATAGCCGTAGCTACCGAGCATGTCCGGGCGCAGCGTGTCGATCGAGATGAGCACGACGTTGGCCGGCGTCGCTGGGCCACAGGAAGCCAGCAGCACTATCACCGCCGCAAAGCCCAGCATGACCGCCCTGTGTGTCACCGATCTCGCGCTCTCCACGCGATTCTATCCGGGCGCGACGAGCGACACCACCCGGCCATAGAGACAGCCTCGGCACTCGTCGACGCCACGGGCTTCGCGGTGAAGAGCGTCGGGGATGGAAGACCGCGCTCCGCCTACTCGAGGTAGCCCAGCGCCTCCAGGGCCCGAAGGGACTCGTCGTCGAGCTGCTGCTGCTGCGGCCCGCTGCCTAGCTTGCCGGCGGTGCGCGCCCGCAGCGTCTCGGGAGCCTGCTCGCTCGCGACGCCGGCCGCCTCGCGCGGATCGTCGTCGAGCCGGTAGGTCTGTCCCGCGCCGCTGAGCTCACCGATCCACTTCGTGGGCCAGCGCCGCTGGTAGAAGAG
>JBDLIK010000365.1:0-4249 GCA_039714895.1 Myxococcota bacterium
CACGCCGCAGAGGATCGAAGGGCCAGTGGCAAGCGCCGGCCCCGCCGGCGCGCGCAGCGAGCCGCAGGCGAGCGAAGGGCCACTAAGATGGGAGGTCTGCACCCACGGAGGGCGTCGGCCTACGGGGATCGACGCGGTGGAGTGGGCGGCCCGCATGGCCGAGGCCGGCGCCGGTGAGATCCTGCTCACCAGCATGGACCGCGACGGCACCAGGGCCGGCTACGACCTGGACCTCGTCCGGGCTGTGGCCGACCGGGTCCCCGTTCCGGTCATCGCCTCCGGGGGCGGTGGAACCCCTGAGAGCCTTGCCGAGGCCCTGGACGACGGCCCCCGGGGAGGTCACGCCCAGGCCGCGCTGGCTGCCTCCATCTTCCACTTCGGGGAGGCCACCGTGGGTCAGGTGAAGCAGCGCCTCCTCGATCTCGGAATCGCGGTGCGACCCCCCCGCCAAGACCCCGTCGGTTGAAGCGCCCAGGGGGGTGCGCTAGCCTCCAACTCCTCGGTGCGATCAGCCAAATGGCTGTAAAGGCGGCGCTTTTTCGCGGATTGCTGCTGCCTGCCGAGGTCGCAGGTCAGCTTCCGAAGCCGTGCACCACGGAGGCATTGCGAGCGCAGCGCGGAGACCCGGGGCGACCCCGGCGGCGTTGCAAGGCTGCATCATGCGCGAACCCCCCGGCTTCAGACCGACTTCTTCCTCGAACAGCATCTCGCTGGATCGGTTTCGTGCCACAGCCAGACCGTGGCGAATTCGACACACAGGCCTCCCGTGGGCCACAAAGTCACGGGCGCAGGCCTGCTCGCCGTGTCCGCGACCGGTCCGGGCAGGCTAACGAGGGGCGCCCCATGCCGATGGTCAAGGTCAAGGAGAACGAATCTTTCGAAGTCGCCATGAAGCGCTTCAAGAAGCAGGTGGAGAAGGCTGGCATCCTCACCGAGCTCCGGCGTCGCGAGTACTACGACAAGCCCAGCATTCGCAAGAAAAAGAAGGCCGCTGCGGCCCGGAAGCGAGCGCTCAAGAAGCTGAAGCGGATGGCTCGCTAAGGGGCCTCTGGCCATGGGCCGAATCCCCGACGAGACGATCGACACGATCCGGGATCGGAGCGATCTCGTCGATCTCATCGGGCGCCATCTCACCCTCAAGAAAAGCGGCAGCAGCTACAAGGGCCTGTGCCCTTTCCACGACGAAAAGACCCCTTCCTTCCACGTACAACCCGAGCGGCGTGTGTTCCATTGCTTCGGCTGTGGCGCCGGCGGAGACGTGTTCGAGTTTCTGATGCGCCACGACAATCTGACCTTCCGCGAGGCAGCCGAGAGCGCAGCCCGCGACTGCGGCGTCGAGATTCCCGTCTCCGACGGAGGAGAGCCGGGTCGCATGCAGGGGCTGGTGGAGGCCAACCAGCTGGCTCAAGATTTCTTCGTCTCCTCCCTCTTCGCGCCGGAGGGAGCGCCGGCCCGCACCTATCTGAAGGGCCGCGGTCTCGATGGTGAGACCTGTCGGCGGCTGGGCATCGGCTTCGCCGTCGACCGCTGGGACGGTGTCGTGAAGCTGCTCCGCGCCGCCGGGATCCCCGAGCAGATCGGCGAGCAGGCGGGGCTCATCAAGCTGCGACGCAGCGGCGGCCACTACGATCACCTGCGGGGGCGCATCACCTTCCCCATCCAGGATCCGCGCGGCCGCGTGATCGCCTTCGGAGGCCGGGCCCTCGACGACCAGGAGCCCAAGTACCTGAACACCCCGGAGAGTCCACTCTTCCGCAAGCGCGAGAGCTTCTATGGATTCCCGGCGTCGCTCGAGGCCATGCGGCGTCGGGAGCGTGCCGTCGTGGTGGAGGGATACTTCGACCGCATCGCTCTCGAGCGGGCCGGGGTCGAGGAGAGCGTGGCCACCTGCGGCACCGCACTCGGAGCCGATCACGCCCGCCAGCTGCGCCGCCGCACCGGGAACGTGGTCCTGCTCTTCGACGGAGACGCTGCGGGCCAGCGGGCGATGGAGGCGGCGCTCGAGGTGCTGCTCCCGACCGGGTTGCGCGTGCACGCGGTCGTGCTGCCCGCAGGAGACGATCCGGATAGCCTCCTCACGCGCGAGGGTGCCGACGCCCTCCGGACCCTGGTGGACGCCGCCCAGCCGGCGCTCGATGCGGTGATCCGCCGCTCGGTGGATCGGGGCATCGCCACCCCCTTCGAGAAGGCGGATGCCGTGGCCCGGGTGGTGCCGCTGCTGGCGCGGCTGCCCGGTCTCGTCGAGCGCAGGGAGTTCAGCCACCGCCTCGCGCGTCTCGCCGCCGTCGACACAAGGGACGTGGAAGCCGAGGTGCGCCAGGCCCGGGGAGAGGGCGCCGAGCCCGAGTCCCTGGCCCGCCCCAGCGCCGAGCTCGGCCGGGAGCTTCACTTCGTGCGTCGGGTGGCGAGGGTCCTGCTCGCCCATCCCCGCCTGGCGGGACAGCTGCTGCCCGGCGAGCCGGGAACCCTGGTCGAGGAGCCGGTCTCTCGGCAGGTCACCGAAGTCGTGGTGGAGGCCTGCCGGAGCAGGGTCTCCCTCGAGATCGCGGAGCTCGCCCGTCCCCTGGGCGTTGCGGAGCGGAGCCTGCTCCTCGAGCTCGCTTGCAGCGACGCGGAGCCCGGCGAGGCCCGGGCGGCGGCGGCGATCCTGAAGGACACCCTCGAGCACCTTCGTCGGCGCCGAGCGGCGAAGGAACGGCGCGCCACCACCCGAAAGCTGGCGGATGCGCAGGATCCCCTGGAGCTGCTTCGTGAGAAGCAACGCCAGCTCGAGGCCCGTCGAGCGGCACAGGGCCTGGAACCCACCCCCGCACCAGGCGGCGGAGTCGAGTTGCTGCGGTAGGATAGGAGAACCCCCCGAATGCCTTCAGAAGCCCCCCGGACCGGACAAGCAGGCTCCGAGATCGCGCCCCGACGATCGGGCAACATGCCCGAGCCGAAGGCTGATGGCGATTCGCCGGCAGCCCGCGCAGCCGCCACCCGCGCCTCCGTGCGCTCCCGAGCCCGGGGCCGCACGAACGGTGCGCAGACCAGCGTGACCGTGAGCAAGGAGACCCGGGGGTTGCGCGGGGTCAAGAAGCTCCTGGTCACCGGCCGCCGCAAGGGATTTCTCACCCTGGACGACGTCACCGGGGCGTTGCCCGAGGATGTGCTCACCTCCGACCAGATCGAGGAGGTGATGGCACTGTTCGGAGAGAACGAGATCCCGGTCGTCGACTCCGCTCGTCGCGGCAGCCCCCCGGCCGAGGAGCGGGCTGAGGCCCGGGACAGCGACCCGGCGCCCACCAACGACCCCGTGCGCGTCTATCTGCGCGAGATGGGTCAGGTCTCGCTTCTCACCCGCGAGGGCGAGGTGACCATCGCGAAGCGCATCGAAAAGGGGGAGAACGACCAGCTGCGCGCGCTCCTGGGGACCCCCTACGGGATTCAGGAGGCCCTGCGGCTGGGAGACGGGCTGCGCAAGGCCGAGCTGGACCTGAAGTCGGTGCTGGACCTTCCGGACGAAGACGAGGTCTCCCCCGAGCAGCGGGTCCGGTGCTTCTACGAGGCGCTCACCCGAGTGCGCGCGCTCGACGCCGAGATCTCGAAGCGCCACAGCTCGATCGCCAACTCCCGGACGAGCGAGGCGACTCGCGAGCGGTTGCGTGGAGAGATCGAGGAACGCTTCGACGAGATGTTCGTCCATCTCCTCGAGGCTCGGATCTCCCGAGCTCGCGTCCAGGACATGGGCGAGGCGCTGGTTCGCTTCAATCGCGAGTGTTGTGACGTCGCTCGCAAGCGAAAGCGTGTCACCACACCCTTCCGGGTCGACCCGGCTGCCTTCGCCGAGCTGGCCGTGCTCTCTACGCGTCGTAGTCGGCCGGGCCGCGAAGCTCTCGCCCGGCTCGGCGGCGAGCCGGAGCGCGTCGCTCGGGCCCGGGAGCAGCTCCAGCTGCTCGACAAGCACGTTCGCCGGTTGGAGAGTGATCTGCGCATGAACCACGCGGAGATCCGCGCGTCTCTCCAACGTCGTTCCGAGGCGAAGGAGCGCACGCATCGGGCCAAGTGTGAGCTGATCGAGGCCAACCTGCGCCTGGTCGTCTCCATCGCCAAGAAGTACACCAACCGGGGGCTCCAGTTCCTGGATCTGATCCAGGAAGGCAACATCGGTCTGATGAAGGCCGTGGACAAATTCGAGTACCAGCGCGGCTACAAGTTCTCCACCTACGCGACCTGGTGGATCCGTCAAGCGATCACCCGCGCGATCGCC
>JBDLIK010000366.1:0-4246 GCA_039714895.1 Myxococcota bacterium
TCCGCGTCCGGGCCGAGCGCGTTCACGACGCCGAGGGCCGCGAGACGACAGGGGGAACGCGCCGTCATGACCCGGAGCATCGAGGAGCGCCGCTCTCACCGCAAGACGCGCGCGTGGCTACACTGGTCGCCGCCCGACGGTCCACGGGCGAAGAGGAGGGTGGGAATGATCGGTTCGCGTCGTCGTCGCTTCTGGGTGGCCGCCCTGGCCGCCTTGCTCGTCGCCTCTGCGTCTCACTCGGCCACACAGGTCGCGAGCAGCATCCCGATCTCGCCCACCGCCGGCGCGAGCGGCGCCGTCGAGTCGGAGTGCCAGCTCCAGACGCGCGTGCCGGTCGCCATCTCGCAGGCGGCGCCCGACGTCCTCGTCGTCGACCAGCCCAGCAAGAGCGGCCGCTGGCTGGAGCTCGAGATCACCGAGGTGCACGGCCCCGGCGGCGGCCCCTTCTCCGGCCCCAAGTGGATGGCGGTCAGCGGGAAGCTCCATGACGGCGGCAAGGCCCTCGGCACCTTCCGCGCCAAGCGCGTCTCCACCGGCGGCTTCGTCCGCGGCACCTGCGCCACCCTCGGCCGCTGCGCCCAGGTCATCGGCCGCGACATCGCCGCGTGGCTGAAGGCGCCGACGATGGACGCGGAGCTGGGGGATGCGCGGTAGGGGGATGTCCACTCGAGGCCCCCTCGAGCTGGAATTCACGTCATCGGCGGGGCGCGTCGTAGTAAGCTGAAAACGCCTCGATTCGGGAGTGATCCGCGCATGCGAAGCATCCCGCTGCTGATTGTGGCTCTGTTCTGTCCGGCGTGTCAGCTCACGCCCACGTTCACCACCGGCTACGAAGTGCCCGGCCGGGCGGCGGTTCAGAGCCTGGACCGTTCGCTCGCGGTCGTACCCTTCGAAGAGGCCCGGCCGCCGCGGCTCTACACCACGACCGGTAGGCTCTTCCTGACCTACGTACCATTGATCCCTTACGTCACCAGCCCCTTCGAGCGCCTCGACGAGAGCGTCAAGAAGCAGAGCGAAGGAATCGAAGCGGGGGGCCGCGGCATCACCATGGGGGCCACCCAGGGTGTCGCTCCACCCTACGAGCAGTACACGTACCCGCGCAGCTTCCCTCGGGCGATCTCGGACGACCTGAACGCCTCCGGTCTGTTCCGGGAGGTTCGATTCGTGGAACCAGATGCGGTGGGCGACTTCGACTACGTGCTCAGGGGATCCGTGCGAGAGTCGCCACTGCGCTCGACCACCACTTCCTTCGGCCTGGGGATGGTCGGCGTTCTCCTCTGGTTCATTCCCGTGCCCATGCAGAAGACGACCGCCGGCGTCACGATCGACCTCCGCGTCGAGAGCCAAGAGACCGGCGAGGCTGTCTGGGCTCGCTCCCTCGAAAGCGAAGTATCCAGGTACGCCACCATGTACAGCTCGGCGCTTATCTACGGACGGGGTGGCGCGTTCAGCTTCAACCTCCTCCCTCCGCCATCGGATGCGAAGGTCGATCGCAACTCGCTGTTCTCGTGGCACTTCGAGGCACTCCGCCGAGCCATGATCGATGCGCGGCCCGAGCTAGCGAGTGCTCTGGCCCAGACTCGATGAGAAGACCACGTTGCGCCCCATCGCCTCAGCAGTGGCGTGCGCGCTTCCGCTGGCTGCCGGCTGCACGGCGACCACCTTCCGCAGCTACGACCAACCTCTCGCCTACACCCGGTTCGCGGTCCAGGAGGCGTGTTCCACCGCGGGATTCCAGCTGACTCGTGTCGAGGCGGGCGAGGTCCAGGGGGAACGCCCCACGCGCTTCGGCCTGCTCGTAGGCCAGGGCAACGAGCACATCCGGATGAGCATGGCGGAGAGCGAGTCCGGGACCGAGGTCGAGATCGTTTCTCGAAAACGGTTCATCGCCTTTCTGGCCGGCAGGCACCAGCACGAACGCGTGGCGGGATATCTCGACTCCTACATGCTCTCGAACCAGGGGATACGTTCGCGCATCCTGGGCCCGACCAAATGAAGCGAGCCTGTGCGCTGCTCCTCCTGCTGCTTCCGGTGGGCTGCGTCACCCATTCGGTGGGCTTCGCCGCGGGCGAGCGCGAGAGACCCACCTCGCCCGGCGGGATCGAGCTTCTCGACACGGAGCCGAACCATCCCTACGTGGTGATCGGAACGGTCCACGCGCACTGCAGGACCAACTGGCTGGCGATCGCATTCAACTGCAGCGAGGGCGACATGCGTCACTCGCTGCGGACACGGGCCGGTGAGCTGGGTGCCGACGCGATCATCTCGGTCGAACGAACCGGGTTCTGGCAGATCGAGTGGAGTGACGTCCACCTCCGCGGCAGGGCGGTGCGCTGGCTCGACGGCGGAGCTCCCGAAGCGGCGCGGTGAGCCCACGCCTCGTGGTGTCACGCGCCCCACGCGCCTAACGCGACGGTGCCTCCTGACAGTACACGGCTCCGTCCCACGGCGAGTAGATGTTGATGTAGAACCCGGCGACCGCCGCCACGAGGCCCTCGAGGAAGGTGCGACGCGTGCGCACCGAGTCGACGTTCTCCGCTCCCCTGCACTTCTGGCGCGCGTCGATCGTGAGCTCGCCGGGCACCCAGCCGTACAGGAAGAAGTCCTGCCAGCCGCCTCCGCTTCGAACCGGTGCGGCGGCCGTCGCGGCAGGCGCGCGGTCAGGGTTCTGGGGCGAGAAGTTCACGTAGTGCGTCCGGTAGCAGGAAGCCAGGAACAGAGAGAGGACGAGGCAGGTGATGCACCGCATGGCTACTGACCCTCCGCGGCGCAGTGATACGTCGAGCTGCGCGGGAGGTATGACCGGAAGTTGGGGAACGGGCGTTTGAAGTAGGCAGCGTATTCTTCCGTGTGCACCAACACACACGGCCCCTGTGGCCGCAAAGGAAGAACACGCCACCGATGACGAACGTAATCGAGATTCGATCTGAGGCCAACGAGTCTGAGGCCCGTGCGACGCTGGACGCACTCTGCCTCGAGGGCGCTCGGCAGATGCTGCACCGAGCCCTGGAAGTCGAAGTCGCCGAGTACTTGGAGCGGCACCGTGGAGCGCGCGACGAGAGGGGCCACGCCCTGGTCACACGCAATGGGAAGGCCAGGCCGCGCCAGCTGACGACCGGCGCGGGGACGATGAAGGTCGAGACGCCCCGCGTCCGAGATCGCCGGGAGGAGGGTCGCTTCACGAGCGCGATTCTCCCGCCCTACATGCGACGCTCGCCGAAGATCGCCGAGGTGCTCCCGGTGCTGTACCTCCGCGGCCTGTCGACGGGGGACTTCGAACCCGCACTGCTGTCGCTCCTGGGCGAAGAGGCGACGGCGGGGCTCTCGCCGACTGCCATCACACGCTTGACCGCGGCCTGGCAGCACGACTACGAGCAGTTCCGCAGGCGCACCTTCCATGGGAAGCGGTACGCGTACCTCTTCGCGGACGGCGTCCACTTCCGCATCCGGCTCGAAGAAGACCGGCTGTGCACGCTGGTCCTGATCGGTGTCCGGGAGGACGGCAAGAAGGAGCTCGTGGCGGTCGAGGACGGTTATCGGGAGAGCACGGAGAGCTGGCTCTCGGTGCTGAGGGGTTTGCACGAGCGCGGCCTGGAGGCACCGCTGCTGGCAATCGGCGATGGCGCTCTGGGCTTCTGGAAGGCCCTGAGTGAAGTCTGGCCGCAGGCAGCCGAGCAGCGCTGCTGGGTCCATCGCACGGCGAATGTGCTCGACAAGCTGCCGAAGCGGCTGCAGCCACGAGCCAAGAAGCATCTCCACGAAATCTTCCAGGCCGAGACAAAGGCGGCCGCCGAGGAGCAGGTGCAATTCTTCGTCAAGGAGTATCGCGACCGCTACCCGAAGGCCGTCGCATCACTCGTCAAGGACGAAGAAAAGCTACTGAGCTTCTACGACTTCCCGGCGGCGCACTGGATGACGATCCGCAGCACGAACGTCATCGAGTCGGCCTTCGCGACAGTGAAGCTACGGCAGCGCGTCACGAAGGGAGCCGGAACGCGAACGCGAGGACTGACGATGGCCCATCAGCTACTCGCGATGGCCGAGCAGCGATGGAGGGCGATCCGAAGTCCGCATCTCGTCCAGCGCTTGCTGGACGGAACGAAGTTCCTGGACGGAAGTCCCGTCGAGGATGTAGAAGAGGGAGAACGCGCTGCCTGATCAGCCCTGATCCCCAACAAACGGCAATATCTCGTGGTGGGCCTCATTCTAGTCCAGACTCGCGCCTAGGGTCGTACGGTAACGAGGT
>JBDLIK010000367.1:0-4237 GCA_039714895.1 Myxococcota bacterium
CGCGAGGCGAGATTCTCGTAGTCGACGATCGTCGGCAGACCGTAGAGTGCCGCCGTCTTCGAGCGCATCGAGAGATCCACAGGACGGGGGAGCCCCGGCGCCGCGTACACCCGCTCCGAGGCGTTCTGGCGCTCACGCACGAACTCGAACGCGGCCGAGCTCTCGCGGAGCGTCGTGTCGTCGGGGAGGAACCCAAGCGCCGAGTGGGCATCCGAGCCGATCAGCGACGCTGCCAGCAGCGCGACCAGGGCCGCACTGCGCAGACCCTCGGCGGCGGGTCTTGGGGACGGCATCGCGATGGCGAGGAGTACCAGCGCGGCGACGACCCACTCCCAGGATTCGAGTCCGCGCGGCGAGAGCAGCCAGATTCCGGCCAGGGCGGTGAGGGAGCCGAGCAGGGTTCGCGAGGGCGCCCCGCTTCCGCGGCGCTCAGCGGAAGATGCCTCGAGTCCGAAGCCGACGAGTACGCTCAGACAGAAGCTGGTCACCCACGCGAAGCGGTACGGGATGCGCAGGTCGCCGGCGATCGGGAGCAGGCGGTACGCGTCGCGCAGGGGCGTGTCGAAGACCAGGGCGAGGAAGAGTCCGCCGGCCGAGAGATAGAAGGCGATGGCGCGGCGGCGCCGGGTCGCTGCGAGCGACGCCCCAGCGAGCAGTGCTGCGGCGACGCCGAAGAGACCGGCCACGGTTCCCGATACGGGTACGCGCCTCCCGGTCACCCTGCGGAAGTCAACCCAGGAGTGCTCGCCCCCCGGTTGGCTGTACTCGTGCGCAGCGAGGGGGAGCGTGCGCACAGACTCGCTCGCAAGCTCGAGAGTGGGAAGCACCTGCACCGCCGCAAGTGCGAGGGGGAGCGCCATTCCGAGCGCCAGGACGGCGAGGCCGCGGCCCCGGGACCCGCCGCGCCGGGTCGCGAGCTCGAAGAGCGCGCGCAGTCCCAGCAGCTCGTAGGTGAAGACGGAGAGCTGCGGGAAGCCCGCCAGGAGCTGGAGTGTCAGCACCACGCCGAGCGCGATGGCAGCCTCCGGACGTGGAGATCGAAGGACCCGCTCCGCGCAGGCCAGCGCCATCGGGATCCACGCGTAGGCGCCTTGCACCAGCGGGCTCCAGGTCGCGATCCCGACACCGACGCCCCCGAGCTCGAAGGCGAGCGCTGCTCCGAGGGCGGCCGTCCGACCCAGATCCAGCTCGCGCGCCAGCGCGTAGCTCCCCAGCCCGGCCACGGCGAGGTGGAGGATCGCCTGGCCGCGCAGCCAGACGTCCGCCTCGAAGGGAAGAAAGATCCAGGTGGGCGGATAGAGCAGCGTCGTGGAGACGATCCCCAGAAACGGCTGCCCGCAGCTCTGGAGGTCGTTCCAGAGCAGGCCGTGTCCCTGCTCGAGCGCGGCCTGCGTGTAGAGGAAGATCGGCCAGGAGTAGGCGTAGATGTCCAGCGAGGGGATGCTGTCCATGCCGAGGGGGATCCGCGCAAGCACCCACAGCACGACGACGAACGCCGCACCGACGACGACCGCGCCCGCGGCGACATCGCGCTGCCGCGCTCCCCAGGCCATGCGCGCCAGTCTACACGGAGGGTCTCTGGACGCGGTCGCCCTGGCCTTGCAGCAGGCCGGCGCAAGCCCGTGGATCGCAGGCGGGTGGCGGAGAGGGTGGGATTCGAACCCACGGATGGGCAAGCCCATCACCTGATTTCGAGTCAGGCCCGTTCAACCGGACTCCGGCACCTCTCCGGCAAGCTCCACCCTCCAGAATGCAGTGCTGGCGCAGGGAGTTGCGCGATTCAACGGCAAACTCCGACGCAATCCCCTGCCTCCCCGAGCGTCACAGGGTGTGACGCCTTGCGCCCTCGAGTGGGCCTGGTCCAGGTCAGGCAACGTAGCCCGCGGAAGCCACGACGCGCCACGTGGGAATCCGCACGGGGCTGTCGCGCCCGCTCCCAAAGAGGGGTCGGCGACGTGGGAGATCAGACTGCTCGGATCGCCATGCCACGGTACATGTGAGCCAGCAACGCCGGGCCCGTGTGGCGGAAGCGCTCCAGCCGCTCGAGCTCGAACCCTCCCTCCTGCACGATGCGGTCGATCGGCCGGTTCATGTTGCAACCACCCGTGAGACGCCGCCAGAGGGGGTTCGCTCGGTCCTGCCAGCGCGCCGTTCGCTCCACGGGCGCCCGACCGTGCTCGATGAAGAGATAGCGGCCCCCGGGCTTGAGGACCCGGCGCATCTCGCCGAGCGCACGCTGGCAGTGGGGGATGGAGCACAGTGTCCAGGTGGTGACCACGGTCCCGAAGCGCCCAGTGTCGAAGGGGAGGGAACCATCTGCGCGCAGGCCGCAGCGCTCCACCTCGAATGCCGCGACGCGAACGCGTTCCTCGAGCGCCGGAAGCCCGTCAGTGGGATTCGGGTCGAGGCCGACCAACCTCTTCACGCTGGGGGGATAGAAGGGGAGGTTGAGCCCGGTGCCGAAGCCCACCTCGAGCACCTCGCCCTCGGCGCCCTCGAGGGCCTCGGGCCGAAGATCGTTCATCTGCCGCATCATCCAGTCGAGCAGGCCACCTCTCAGCCTCGTCCCAGGTTCCATTCCGAAGGCTCCTTCTCATGCAATCGGCAGAGGAAGCTTACGGCGAGCCCGGCTCGGACTCAACGACTCAGCGGATACGGGTGCCAGGCGGATCGCGCAGGCGTGAAAGGCACCGAAGAGTCGCTTGGTCCGCCCCACGCGAGAGCGCTCCCGTCTGGTAGGCTCGCAGCCATGGCCGAGACCTTCGCTCGGCAGCCTGTTCTGCCCTGGACGCTACGTCTGTTCGAGGCGGCGCCCGTCTCGCCCTTGTGGGTTGGCGCCGCCATCGCAGCCGTCTACCTGCTGGTCTGGGTCGCCTGGTTCGAGCTGTTCGCGCACGCTGGCGGTCCGCGCTCGTTGTGGGGTGTGAGCGGGTGGAGCGAGACACTCGTGCGGGCGCTGATCCTCGGCTACACGCCGGCGCTGGTCTGGATAGGACGCGAAGGCGCGGCGCGCGATCTGCGCGACCTTCGACCGGCCCTCGATGGCAGCGACGGGCAGTTTGCCGCGGTCCAGGCCGGGGTCCTGGCCATCGACCGGCGTGCCCTGCGCATCGCCGGCCTGCTGGGCTGCGCCGTGCTCGCAGGCCTGCTCTATTCGACGGACCCCTTCGGCCTGCTGGGGCGTTCGCGGGAGACGCCCGCGGTCATCCTGTGGGATGCGGCGTGGATGGCCGCCCTCGGCTGGCTGCTGTTCCGAGCGCTCGCTCACGATCTGCGCATGGCGCGTGCCTTTTCGCGGATCGGCGAGAGCGCTGCGCGTCTCGACCTCCTCGACATGCGGCCCCTGGCGCCGCTTACCCGCTGGGGGCTTCGCACCGTACTGCTGTGGGCCGTGTGGTTCGCGATCCTGGCACTCTTCTGGGTGAGCCCCGAGGCGACTCCCGGCAATGCCCTGGGACTGGTGCCGCTGCTGGTGGTGGCAGTCGCCGCGCTGCTTCTCCCGGTGGTGATGGATATCTCGCGCCAAACCCGGCGCCCGCCGTCGAAGCTCCTGATCCCGCTCGCCTTCAGCTCGCTGCTGGGCGGCCTGATGACCCTGATCGGAACGCCGCCCAACATCCTCGTCAGTGCCGCAATGGAGGAGCATGGCCTCGGGCCGTTCCAGATGTTCGACTTCGCTCCCGTCGGCGCCGTGGTCGTCGCGGCCGGCATCGTCTACATGGTCCTCGTCGGGCGCCGGATCTTGCCGGCCAGGAACGCCGCGCGCGAGATGGCCGGGGAGGACGTGGACCTGGACGAGGTCTACAGCCTGCGGGACCGCCTGTTCGTGCTCGACGTGCCCGCGGGCTCACCGCTGGCCGGCAAGAGCCTGGCCGAATGCCGCGTGGGATCGGCGCTGGGCCTCAACGTCATGGGCATTCGGCACGGCGGGCGCCTCAATCTGGCTCCCGATCCGGCGATTCGCTTCGAGCCCGGGGACCAGGTCGTCGTCCAGGGGCAGCGGGACGCGCTCGGCGAGGTAGGAGCTCCCAAGTACCTGTCCCTCGAGCCGACGAGGGTGTCGTCGCAAGATCTGCTGTCGACGGATGTGGGCTTCGCCGAGCTCGTCCTGAGACGGCGCTCTCGCTTCGTCGGCCGGACCCTGCGCGACATCGACTTCCGCAACCGGTTCAACGTTCTGATCGTGGCCCTCTGGCGCGACGGCCAGGCGCTCACGGCCGATCTCGCCTCGGCCGAG
>JBDLIK010000368.1:0-4230 GCA_039714895.1 Myxococcota bacterium
GCAGCTTCGCGGTCTGGCGCGACGCCTCCGAGGGGAGTCCGAACAGGGCCCGGTAGTAGCCGAGCGCGGCCTTCTTGACGCCCGGCTTCGCGAGCGTGTGCTTCACCTGTGCGAGCTCCTCCGGCGTCGGCTCCCAGCCCGGCGACCAGTCCCGCCAGAGCTTCTCGATGAGGGCCCAGTCCCGTACCTCGAGCCTCCGGTCAGCGAGGCCTCGAAGCTGGAAGAAGAGCATGTACCAGGAGTTCCGGAGCTGCCCCGGAAGCTTGCGGATCGCCTGGCGCATCCGCCCGGGGTGCGGGATCGCGAGCGTCGCGAGGGACTGGAAGCGGTCGGGTGCGAGCACGGCCGCGGCGTAGCCGATGACGGCCCCCCAGTCGTGGCCGACGAGGTGGACGGGCTCGCCGCCGAGGTCGTCGACCTGGCCGACGACGTCCTCGGCCATGCGAACGATGTGGTAGTCGCCATCCGCCGGCTGGGACGAGGGCTCGTATCCGCGCAGCGTCGGGGCGATCGCACGAAAGCCCGCTTCTGCCAGAGCGGGCAGCTGGAAACGAAACGAGCGATTGCAGTCTGGGAAGCCGTGCAGACAGAGCACGACCGGGCCCGATCCCCGTGCCAGCGCCGAGAAGGCGAGCCCGCTCGCGTGCAGCCGGATCTCTTCGAAGTCGTCCAACGCCGGTCAGGCCGCGTCCACGCCCGCCATGGCCGAGTAGCGCGCGAGAAGCTGCTCCACCCCTTCGGGGATCTCGATCTTCGCCGGGTCGTACCGGGGGCTCCAGGTCCGGAGATAGCGGCGCAGGGCGGAGCGCTGCATGGGAGAGCTCCGCCTCACCGGCTTGCGGCCGAGTCCCTGGGCCATGCAGCGCGCGAAGCGTCCGATGTACGAGGTGTAGTGCCACTGGGCCCAGGTGCCGCAGGCGATCCGGTAGGGGTAGCTGCCGACCAGGTGCTGGTAGACGTCGAAGGCGACCGTGCGGTGCTCGATCTCCTCGGCCATGTGCCACGCCCAGATCTCGCCGCCCGGGAGCTGCCCCCCGTCGAAGGCGCCGTGCTCGGCGGCGGCGAGAGCGCCCGCGCAGGTCATCGCCTCGAAGCCTTCCGCGTAGGCAACGTTGAAACGCAGCGACCGGGTGCGAGAGAAGCGCTGGTAATCGGCCTCGAGGTCGGCCTCGATCGCGCGCAGCGCTTCGGCGGTCTCGTCCTCGAACTGCGCGCGGAGCTGTTCGTTCAAGACGGCGTGGTTGCGGAAGTGGTGCCCCTCCTGCTGCGAGAACCGTCGCGCGTCCTCTGCGAGCTCCGGGTCCGTGATCTGCTTCAGCGCCGCCTTCATGGTCCGGATCAGGTAGGGCTCGAGATAGGGCATGGTCATCGAGAGCCCGAGGGCGGGGAGCATCGCCCCCAACATCTCGTCGGACACCTCGAAGTCGATCGGCTCGTCGAAGGCGAAGCGGATCTTGCGGACCGTGATGTCGGCCATGGGTCGAGACTCCGGGCTCGGGCGGAGAGAGTACCTGAGGTCGACCGCCGCGAAAGTTCTCGAAGAGAGACCCTTGGTGGCCCCGCGAATCGGCTCCCGCTGCCGTCTCCTCCGATCTTGCTGTTACTCTGTGGGAGAATCGCAGCTCGCACCGATGGATGGAGGAGGCGCGATGGATGGAGGAAGCGAGATGGCTCCGGAGCTCGGCCCGCTGGCGGGTCTGGAAGGGACCTGGGAAGGTGAGAAGGGCACCGACACGGCGCCCGACGACGACCGCGTCAGCCGGGAGATCAACAAGTACCGGGAGCGAATGACCTTCGAGACGACCGGCCTGGTCGAGAACCACGAGCAGAAGCTCTACGGCCTGCGCTACCGAACGACCGCCTGGCGGCTGGGCGAAGACGAGCCCTTCCACGAGGAGCTCGGCTACTGGCTGTGGGACGCCGGCGCGAAGCAGGTACTCCGCTGCTTCATGGTGCCCCGTGGCGTGACCGTCCTCGCCGGCGGCACCGCCGAGCCGGATGCACGCTCCTTCGAGCTGGCGGCCGAGCTGGGCTCACAGACCTACGGAATCTGCTCCAACCGCTTCCTCGACCGGGAGTTCAAGACCCTGAGCTACGAGCTCAGGTTCGAGAAGCGGGACGCCAACACCATCCACTACTGGGAAGACACGGTCCTGAAGATCCAGGGGCAGGACGAGCCCTTCCACCACACCGACGAGAACACGCTGAGCCGGGTCGGGTAGGTGGACCCACCGGACCCACAATTTACTAGCTGTCGCTGAGAAGGGGCTTCCGGCGTCTGGCCCCACCGAATAGCAGGGCGACGCTGACGCCGAGCAGATAGAGACCGACCATGGGAACGGCCAGGAAGAGCTGGCTGATCCAGTCGGGTGGCGTCAGGATGGCGGCGACTACGAAGACCCCCAACACGGCATAGGGAGTCCCGCGTAGGAGCGTCTTCGGCTCGACGATGCCGGAGACCGAGAGGAAGAAGATGAACACGGGTAGCTCGAAGGCCACGCCGAACGCGAGGTAGAGGTGCGTGGTGAGCGCAAAGACCTCACGCATCGTCCAGGCGGACTGCACGAACTCGCTGTCGAAGCCCGAGAAGAAGTCGAACATGAGCGGGAAGACGGCGAGGTAGCCGAAGCCCGCGCCGGTGAGAAAGAGCAGGGTCGAGACCAGCACGAAGGGGATCGCGGCTGTCTTCTCGCGCCGGTAGAGCCCCGGGGATACGAAGGCCCAGATCTGCCAGAACACGACCGGCAGCGCGAGCATCAGGCCCCCGAGGACGGCGCACTTGAGATAGGTGAAGAAGATCTCGGTCGGCGCGATCGCCTGCAGCGCTCCGCCGTCGGGGCCGAGGCTGGCGACGGCGGGCTCGAGCAGGAAGCCGAAGATCGGCTCGCTGAAGTTCCAGGCCAGGAGGGCGCCCACCGCCCAGGCGAGCAGGATGCGGAAGATCCGGCTGCGCAGCTCCCGGAGATGCTCCGTCAGGGCCAGCGGGCGCTCATCCACCGGACGGCTCGCAAGGCAGGGTCGCCTCCGGGCCGGTGGCCAGCTCGGACCCGGCCGACGCCGACCCGCCTTCCGCCGTTGCCATGGCCTCCGTCCCCTTGCTCGCGCCCAGGAGCTCGCGCCTCGCCTCTTTCGAGGCGTGCCGCAACTCGGCGATCCCCTTGCCGAGCGAGCCCGCGAGCGCGGGCAGCCGCTTGGGACCGAGCACGAGCAGCCCGATGGCCAGAATCACCAGCAGCTCTGTCATTCCAATGCCAAACATTCCTTGAACTCCACGTGTTGGATGCACCGCCGAAGAATCAGCAAGGCCTCGACCTGGGGGTCGATGGTTCAGGCGGCCTGCGGGGCCAGCAGGCCGCATCGGAGCAGCGCCCCGATGGCTTCTCGAGACTCGCTCCGGTCGAGCCCCGAGCGCCGGAGGGCTCTGCCTAGCTCCCGTCTCCCGATCCCATCCCGCGCGGAACGCCAAGCCCGAGCTGCGTTTCCGTTCAGGAGGTGTACCTCGCCGGTTTCCAGGTTCTCGACGAGCAGGGAATCGCCGACCGCCGCAGCACCTGCTCTGGCGCGCCGAACGCGCGCTCCGAGCGCGCCCTGGAGCCTCTGCCTCTCGCTCCCGATCGAGTCGAGCATCACACCGATCAGGGGGATCGGGCTGCGATCGGAGGCTCGCCGGGTCGCGAAGAGGTGCCGGCGTGCGAGCGTCGCCTCGAACCGGGACCAGCGGGCGCTCCCTTCCGGGCGCGCCTCCACCCAGTTGAGCCGGCGGGCACACCAGAACTGTACGGCGCCGGCCGGCGGCGCGGGGATCCCGTGCACCCTCCCGAAGAGCTGCTCCGCCAGCGCGCAGGCCGTGGCGACCTGGCCGTCGATTCCCGCGTGGCGGGACACCTCGAACGCCTCCAGCAGCTCTGCGGCATCCAAGCTCGCGGCCATCCATGCAACCTCGAAGAGGTTCCGAACCAGCGGACTGCCGACGGGGCTCCTGACGGCGTGGATCGCGTGGTGGATCAGCCTCGAGGGAGGGTCCAGGATCCGCATCTCGCTTCCATTCGCAAGGCGTACGGATCGCGTCTCTTGCATCCGCTCGAGCAACGTCTCGGGCAGACGAGGCGTCGCGAGATTGGTGTGAAGCTCGACGGTGATGTCCCGGACGGCATGCCGCAGCGGGGGGAGGTGGTGATGGTCCCAGGCCGGGCAGGTCGATTGGTATCCGTGCTGCTGGAGGATCGCGGC
>JBDLIK010000369.1:0-4228 GCA_039714895.1 Myxococcota bacterium
CCCGTGACGAGAACCACCAGCGGCTCGTCGCCGAGGAAGCCCAACGTCAGGCTGAGCCAGCCACCCGAGGCCTCCGCCTGCACGAGTGGAGCCTTGGTCCGGTTCGTCAGCCGACCTACCAGAGGAGCGATTTCCTCCGGTATCGCGGCCACGACGGCCGTGCGGGGGCCGCCTGAGATGGCTGCTACCCGGCGAGATTCCATTTCACCATCCGCGCCATGTCACGCGGGTTCCTTCGCAGCTCGATGACCGCCGACGCCTCGAAGCCCGAGTGCATTTTGCAGTTCGCGCACAGCGGATCGGATCGGGATTCCCAGTAGCTCCAATCCGTACCGTTCCAGAACTCATCCCAGTCGAACGTGTTCGTCTTCTGGATCAGGTAGCAAGGCCCCTTCCACCCCATCGGGGTGAAGGTCACGGCGCTCCAGGGAGAGCAGGCGTAGTTTCGAGAGCCGGCCGCGAACTCCAGAAACATCGGAGTTGAGGTGAACTTGTAGCGGTCCGAGAGCTCGAGCACGCGCTTGAACTTCCGCTCGATGTCCTGACCGGTCAGAAAGATGCTCTCCTCGACGGACTCGTACTGATAGCCGGGCGAGATGAGCATCCCGTCGACGTCCACGTCACGCGTCAGGAACTCGCACAGCTCCTCGACCTCCGCGATCTCGGTCTCCTTGTAGACCGTCGTGTTGGTGATCACGTGATAGCCGAGGCATTTGGCCTCCCTCATCATCGTGACCGCCTTGTCGAACACGCCTCCCCGGTCGACGACGTAGTCGTGCGTCTCTCTCATCCCATCGAGGTGGACGTTGATCGTGATTCGCTTGTGGGGCTCGATCTTGCCGAACACGCGCTTGTCGAGCAGCAGCGCGTTGGTGCAAAGATAGATGTGCTTCCTGCGGGCGATGATCCCGTCGATGAGCTCCTTGAGCTCCGGGTAGACCGTCGGCTCTCCGCCGCACAGCGACACCACTCCCGCGCCGCAGTCATCCAGCGCTTTGAGGCAGACATCCACCGGGAGGCGGTCCTTGAGCTCCCCGGTATGCCGCTCCACCGAGCAGCCGAGACAGGCCAGATTGCAGGTCCACAGTGGCTCGAGCATCATCACGAACGGGAAACGCTTGTTGCCCTGCAGGGCGTTCTTCACCTGCAGCCGGACCATGTCGGTGGTGATGTGGAGAGGAAAACGCATCTCAGAGATCGACCGCCTGACGGTACGTGGCGAGGGCAAGCAACGGGAAGTAGTCGTCGTACAGGTGATACTTCAGATAGAACACCTTCGGGAAGCCGGTGCCCGTCCAATGCTCATCGTCCCAGGACCCGTCCTCGAGCTGCATGCGCCTGAGGAAATCCACGCCGCGGTAGACCTCATCGGACGTGTAGTCGCCGGTCGCGAACAGCCCCAGCAGCGCCCAGGAGGTCTGAGCGGCCGTGCTGTCGCCGATGCCCTTCAGCGCCGGCTCTTCGTACGAGCGTAGCGTCTCGCCCCACCCACCATCCTCGTTCTGACGAGACCGCAGCCAACGAACGGCCTTCTGGTAACGCTCCTGCTGCATGTCCACGTCGAACCGGCTGAGGCCGTCCAGGGCCAGCCAGGTGCCGTAGATGTAGTTGCAGCCCCAGCGGCCGTACCATGTGCCGTCCTCGCATTGGCGCGAATCCAGAAACGAGATGGCCCGCTGAACCGCGCGGTCGGTCGGATCGAAGCCCTCGAGCGAGAGCGTCTCGAGCACGCGACCCGTGATGTCCTCCCAGCTGGGATCGATCATCGCGTTGTGATCGGCGAACGGGATCAGCTTCAGCAGCTCCTTGTCGCAGCCCCGGTCGAAGGCCGCCCATCCGCCGTCGGGGTTCTGCATCGAGAGCAGCCACCGAAGCGCACGACGCCGTGCCGCGTCGACCCGCTCTCCGAGCTCGGGGTCGCTGATCCGCATCCGCCCGAGGGCGGTGAGCACCATCGCCGTGTCGTCGCAGTCGGGGTAGAACTCGTTCGCGTACTCGAAGTACCAGCCGCTGACCTCGCGGTGGCCGTTCTTCCGGTGCCGGTCCCCGGGATGTCTGACCTCTTTGGTGAGCAGCCACTCCGCCGCTCGCCGGAGCGCCTCGTGGTCCGGGTCGAGACCGGTCGCCGCGAGGATCCGGGCCCCCTGGGCCGTGTCCCACACCGGCGAGAGCGCGGGCTGGATCTTCAGCGCGTCCCCGAGGTCCACTTCCAGCTTCTCGAGCGCAGTGAGCTGACTCTCGATGACCGGATCGTCCAGCGAATAGCCGAGACAGCGGAAGGCGAACACGGTGTTGACGATCGCGGGGAAGATCGCTCCCAGACCGTCGCTCATGGCGAGCCGCCTTCGGGTCCACTCCTCGGCGACACGCAGCGCCTTGCGACGGAGAACCTTGAAGCGCCCCCGCTCCAGCAGCTTGATCCCCTGATCCGCACGGTGGAACAGGAAGTGCCACCCTCTCGTCCACGGGCCTTCGCCGTTCGTCGTCGTCCGAGACTCGCTCGCCGGCAGAAACAGCTCGGGGATGTGTGCATGCTCGGGAACCGGACACTGCGGCTTGTACGCCCAGATGATCGACAGCGGGACGAAGATGCCGCGCGACCAGGATGACATCTCGTTCAGGTTGAAGTAGAACCACCCCGGCAGAAGCAACATCTCGGGCGGCACGGCGGGGCACTTCTCCCAACCGTACTGCCCGAAGATGGACAGGTAGATCTGCGTGTAGGTGTTGGTGGCCTCGATACCGCCAAGATCCAGGATCACCCGGCGCGCCTTGGCCATGTGCGGCGCGTCCGGGTCATCCCCGAGAAGCTTCAGAACGAAGTACGCCTTGACCGATGCGCTCACCTCCGGCGGGCCGCCGTGGTAGATCGCCCAACCTCCATCGGGCAGCTGCAGGCCTCGGATGCGGCGCGCCATCTTCTGAACGCGCTCCTCCTCCGTCCTTCCCAGGAAGTGGAGCAGCAGGATGTACTCGGATTCGAGCACGCTGTCCGCCTCGAGCTCGCCCCTCCAGTGCCCGTCCTCGAGCTGGAGTCCCAGGAGGTTCTCGCGCGCGAGATGGACCGCCCTATCGAGTTGTTCGGCCGAAATCCGCGCGCCCGAGCCACCTCCCTCGGCCCGGGGCTCCTTTATCGCTACCTGCATAGAGGCACTCGTCGTCCTAGATGTCATCTCGAGAAGGGCCTATCCCCGCTTCGGCCGCCGAATGGGGTTGCAAATTTAGGGCCGTCTAAATAAAATAATTAGGGAACCCTAAACTATTGGATCCGGCAGCTCGATCCGACAAGCGGCGCCAATTTACCGCGATGGCGGTCGCCGTGCACAGGCGAGAGGTCCTGGAAGACGTGGAACGGACCTGGAGATGAGGTGAACGAAGCACGAGCGAGGGAGAAGATGGCCGTCCGATTCGGAGCGCCAGCAACACCGCCCGTGGCGCGGGCGCTGGCCCTGTTCGGCCAGTTCTGCCTCTTCTGTCTCTTCTGCCTTTGCTGTCTCCCTGCCGGTGTGCTGCAGGCTCAGTCCGTAGAGCAGGATGAGCCGGATCCCGGGGCAGACGCCCTCATCACGGACCGGCCCGACTTCACGGAGAGCCCGGTCAGCGTGGCGCCGGGCCGTGTTCAGCTCGAGGGCGGCTACACGTTCTCCAGGCTCGAGGGCGAGAGGAGCCACACGGTCGGCGAACTCCTGGCCCGGATCGGCGCCGTTGACCGGCTCGAGTTCCGGCTCGGCCTCAATTCCCTCGTCTTCCGAAGCGAGCCGGATTCGGCGGATGTTCCGTCGAGCCAGCTTCGCTCTGTACGCGGGCTGGAAGACCTCACGCTCGGACTCAAGGTGGAGGTGCTCCGACCCCCGCCGTCGAAGCCCGGCCTGCCGCAGCTGGGGATTCTGGCCGGAACCAGCCTCCCGACCGGACGCTCGGATATCGGAGCCAAGGGACTGCAGCCGGGTGCGCTCCTCGCCGCAGGCTGGGATCTCACCGACTGGCTCGCGGCGGGCATGAACGTCGGCTACGCCTACGCGGAAGACGAGGACGGCCGTTTCGACGAGCTCTCGGGCAGCGTAGCCCTCGGCTTCGGGCTGACGCAAAGGCTCGGAGCCTTCGCCGAGTGGTTCGGGATCTATCCGCTACCCGATGACCGCGAGGGCGAGAACAACGCCAACGCCGGGGTCACCTATCTGCTCAGCCCCGGCTTCCAGCTCGATGCCCGCGTCGGCATCGGCCTTGG
>JBDLIK010000370.1:0-4219 GCA_039714895.1 Myxococcota bacterium
GAAGGGCGTAAAGGTTGCGACGAAGGGGACGGCCTCGAGGGCGCGGGTCCAGCGTTCGGGGTTCATCCAGGCGTAGCAGGGGTTCGCGTAGTAGAGCAGCAGGGTGTCGAGGCGATAGGGTCGGCCCGAGACGAGGGCGCGGGGCAGCTCCTCCGCCACCGAGGTGGCCAGCGGATAGCGGCCGGCCCCGACGAAGTCCAGGCGTGGCATTCGGAGTCCGGCCTCCGCCAGCTCGTCGGGGGGTGCGGCGGGCCACGCTGCGAGGGGCACCGCTCGCTGGCTGAGCACGCCCCCGGGCCGTTCCAGGCTCCCCAGCAGCGCGTTCAGTGCCTGGACCGCCATGGCGGTCTGCAGGCCGTTGGCGGCAGCAGTCGCCCGGTCGTCCGTGATCGCGAAGGCCGGGCGCTGCTCCGCCAGCTCGTGAGCGATGCGCTCGAGGGTATCCGCATCCACCTGGCAGATGCCTGCAACCCGCTCGGGAGTATGCTCGGAGAGCAGGACGTCGCGGAATCCGCGATGGGTCCGACCCCCGTCTTCGGTCCAGGTTTCGAAGCCGAAGCAGTGCTGCTCGACGAAGTCCCGGTCGTACAAGCCGTCCCGGACCAGAACGTGGGCCAGCCCCAGCGCGAAGGCCCCGTAGCTGCCGGGCGCGATCGAGATCCACTCGTCGGCGCTCGACGCGGTTCGGGAGTAGGAGGGCTCGACCTGTACGATCTTGCCCCGACCGAGGTGGCTCCGCGTCTGGTGGTTCCCGAAGTGCTTCTCGGATCGCCCGCGCTTCAAGTAGGCCGTGGCCCGTGCGAAGTAGATCGCCTGGCACGAGGCCTCGAGCAGACCGGCTCCGAGGCTCAGCACGTAGCGCGTGGAGGTCCAGTCGTAGGCCGGAATCTCTCGCGTCCCCTGCATCAGATAGCGCGCCTGGGCGGTGGCGACTCCGCCGCGGGACGACCCGTCGAAGAAGTTCGGCGTTCCGTAGCTCCGCGCGAAGCGCTCCCAGAGGTCCCGCATCAGACCCCGCTCGCGGTCGCAGAGGATCCCGAGGCGCTCGGGCGCCCCGCGCTCCCGCAGCTTGCGCAGGCGGCCGCCGAGCTCCTCCAGCGCGTCCGCCCAGGAGATCGGCTCCCACTGACCGGAGCCCCGGGGCCCCTTGCGGCGCAGCGGCTGGCGGATGCGATCGGGATCGTAGAGCGCCTGCAGGCCGGAGAGTCCGCGCGGGCCGATGCCCCCCCGGTTGATGGGACTCTCCGGATCGCCCGCGATCTTGACGGCGCGTCCCTCGACGACCCGCACGCGGATTCCACAGCCAGCCCAGCACTGGGCACAGGCCGTGGCGACGGACTTCTCCTCGAAGCGTCTCCAGCGCTCGGCGCCCGGGACCGGAGGCTTCTCGAGGGCGAAGGGGTCCGTGGCGTCGCAGCCCGCGGCACTGAGGCCGAGGGCGGCCGCTGCACCTCTGCCGAAGAACTGCCGACGGGTGAGCTTCGCTCCTCCGGACATGGGTCAGCCCTCCGTCACTTGTGACACGCCGCGCACTCGAGGGATGCCTGCTCCCGACGGTGGCAGTCCATGCAGGAATCCATCGAGTGGTTCTCCGGCGTCGGCACGTCCACCGGTCCTCGCAGGGTGGCCACGTCGCCGTGACACTCCTGGCACTCCATCTTCGCCAGCCCCACGTGCACGCGATGCGAGAAGTAGACGTGTCCCACGTTGCGGTTCACCGGGGCGAAGGGGATCTGCACCCGCCTCCGGGCATACTCGCGAATCACTTCCTCGTCCGGGTGCTCGCTCTTCGGGTTCTCGTGGCACTCGAAGCATTCCCGGATGTCGGGAAGGCCCGCGTGCACCTCTTCCTCGGCACCGTGATGGCATTCGACGCACTCCATCTGCTCGGCTTCGATGTGGAGGGCGTGGTCGAAGGCGACGGGCTGCGGAACCCGCCGCGGTGTGCGCAGCCGTTCGAGCGCGACACCCGTCACACCGAGGATCGCCAGCAGCGACACCGACACGAGGCCGATCGCTCTGGCGCGACCCCTCGATGTCTCCATTCGCGATCCTCACTGTGCGACGCATGGCTGGGGATGCTTCCGCACTGCTAGGGGCCGTCGCTCTCGGGCCCTTCGGTCTCCTCGTCGGTCTCCGAGGGCGCGGGCTTCTTGAGGGCCGATAGGAAGGCCACGATCTCGCGCAGCTCCTCGTCGGTGCCCTTGAAGAGCTTCTTGTGCCGCTTGCCCTCGTCGGTCCGCACCTTCTTCCTCACGAAACGGGACATCCAGTCCGCGTCGTGTCGCTTGCCGACCCCGGAGAGGTCGGGAGGCTCGGTGTCGTCCTCGTCCTCCTCGAGGTCGTCCCCGAAGTCGAGCCCGAGGTCGTCTTCCTCCTCCTCTTCCGGCTCCTCTTTCGGCTCGAGCTTGACGATCCCCTCGGTCTCGATGCTGTGGCACTCGTTGCACTCCTTCTCGAGGAAGAGCCGACGCCCATCCTCGGCCCGGGCTCGCGAGCCCAGCGCCAGGAACACGAGGAGTGCCAGAACCGCCAGTCCGCCGAGGGTTGCCTGCTTCATCCGCCTCCACCTCACGCACGCTCGCCGACTCGGGCGAGCGCGCCTACCAGAACTTGTAGATCACCGACCAGCTCACGACGCTGGCTGTGTAGCCTTCCGAGGCGCGGCCCGACCCGATCACACAGGCGTTCGGGTTGGGAAAGCAGGACAGCGATGTCGGCGCGATCCCGTCGAGCGCCCAGTCGTCGCGGCTGAAGCTCTCGTAGAGGTACCCGACTCGCGTCGACAGGTTCGGCGTGAAGCGGTACTCGCCGTAGAGGCTCAGGTTGTGCTGCCGGCTTCTCGTCTTGGGGTAGGGCACCCCGGCATCGAGCGCCGACCCCACGTCCACGTCGGTGTCGCCCCGGCTGTCGGCGAAGAGGTAGTCCGCGCCCAGGCTGAGCTCCGGCAGGACGTTCCAGCTGAAGCCGACGCCCACCGTGTGGGTGCGGTCCGTGTCCGAGCTGTCCCACCTCCGACTGGGGTCGTCGAACCCGAACCCGCCCCCAAAAAACGACCATCCGTCCTGCTCGGTCTCGAATCTCTGGTAGCTGTAGAACGCGTGGGTGGTCAGGCGCTCGATCGGCGTCCAGGAGAGGTCGATCCCCGAGCCCGTCCCGGTGACCTTGGTGAGCCCGGCGTCGGTGTCGTCGTAATCCTCGTCTACGTAGCTGGCGTTGATGCCCAGGCTCAGATTCTCGAGCGGCTGCAGCGCCAGCATGAGCTGGATCTCGTCACGGTCTCGATCCGCCAGGTAGTACTTGCGCAACAGCGGATGGTTCTCGAAGTCGTTCGGATCCGCACCCACATGCGAGTCGAGGAAGGGATCGTTTCCCCGGTAGCGGTCGCCGTCCCGCCACGAGTGCTCGTAGTTGATGCGGGCGCTCACTCCTGCCCAGGGATGGCTGGTCAGGACGGCGTCCAGCGTGTTCTCCGTGACGTAGTCGCGCTCCTGGAAGTCGCGCTCGGTGCGCTCCCACTGGTAGCCGAGCGTGAGGTCGGTACGCCGCCAGACCTGGTATCCGGCGTCGAAGTCGATCCGATGCTGCTCGAAGCTGTAGGGGAGATTGATGCGGGCCCGAGCCGGATCCTGATCCTCGGCATCGCCTCGGATGCGGGTGTAGACGTTGCGTGGCGTGTCGTTGTCACGGTCGTCGAGGTGGTAGGCCAGGTCGAGGTGCAGCTTCGGCAGCGGCCTCGAGGCCAGCCGGAAGTCCACCACCGTGGTGAAGATTTCGGCGTCTGGCGAGCGCCGCGGCAACGCGGAGGGGTCATTGGCCTGGACCGGCGCACCGGCTGGAGTGATGGCGGTCAACGCCGAATTGACCGAGTAGGGAAGGTAGTTGTCGTCCTGCTCCATCCAGCCGAAGGCGGTGCTGAGCGTCGCGCGGGTCTGGTAGGGGAGGTCGTAGCCCCCCGAGGCCAGGATCTGATGGAACGCGTTGTCGGGCGGGAGCGACTTCTGCCCGGTGCCGCAGCCCGCGGCGGTGGTGGCGCCGCTGCAGTTGAATCCGGCGCTAGGGTCCCAGCCCCCCGCAGCCGTGTATGGGTTCTGCCACTGCAGGAAGTCCTTGTCGTTGCTGAAGAACGATCCGTAGTATCCGAGCTGTGCCTGGAGCGATTCGCCCCCGTAGCGGAGGGCCGCCTCGACCTGCTGCGTCACGGTGTCGATGGGTGCGG
>JBDLIK010000371.1:0-4208 GCA_039714895.1 Myxococcota bacterium
GTTCGCTTCGATTCGCTTCCCGCAGCGAATCGGGAGTTCGTCCGCAGGTTGGCAGACTCCTCGGGAGCGGAAGCGGGTCTGAAGGAGACGACACCCGTTCTGTCCTTGCTTGGCAGCCATGGCGACCAGGAGCAATGGTGTGATCCCCGCAAGTCGCAGGGCCACCTGGGGATCCCCCTGATCTCGTCCGCTTTCGTCGGCGCCATTCCCATGATTTCGAGGCTGCTCCGGGAGCTGGGCGTGCCGCTCGATTGGATCGATACCCATGACCCGTCGGCGATTCAGAAGACCCTGGCCGGCTCGGCGAGCCTCTTCTTCGTCGAGGACGCGAGCCAGGCCACCGACGAGCAGGGGCGCAAGATCATCGCCGCCGAGGATTTCGTCTCCGGCTACAAGATCCGGAGCGTATTCGGAATCGGCGGGGCCTACTCCAATGGCGAGATGCTGGTGACCGTCGCGTTCAGCCACGACCTCTTCGGCCGTGAGAACGCCGAGCAGTTCTTGCCGCTGGTCACCCTCCTCAAGAGCAACACGGAGACCCTCGTGGCAGAGGGGAGAATCTTCGCCGAGGCTTGAGCCAACGGACCGGACCTGCCGAGGTCCACGGCGTCGACTCTGTGTGGTCACCCTGCAGGATCCGGTCACGATCGCCGCAGCCGGCTTGGGGCTGGGCTTCCGCTTTGCGAGTTCGCGACGGCTCCCGAGCGCAAGCGCAAGGCTTCGCTCAAACGCCGTTCGAACCTGCACTCGATTCGGGATGACGGAGCCGACTCCGAGGATGGTAGAATCCGCGCGTTTCGCATCGGATCGGGGGGAACGAAGCACCAGCTCCACTGGAAGGACGCGCGCTCGCCCAGCCGCGAGGGCCAGGGCTGGGTCGAGGCGTTCGGGTGAACGAAGGCCAGGAGGCGTGACGTGACCGCGACAGCCGTGAAGGAAATCGAAGGGGAGACCGAGGCCTATCGCACTCTCCTGGGCCTCGCGCACAAGAGGACTGGAGCGATTCCCGAGGATCTCCTGGTGCGGCACGTTCTGGAGGTCACCCAGGCGGCGGACTGGCCGGTCCAGCGAGCTGCGCTCGCGGCGCTCCTGCGACGGCTCGAGTTTGCCTACCGGGACGAGCTGCGGGTTTCCAGCCGTCCCTCTGCGGGGCATCCCTTCGGCATCTACCGCACGCGTCGACCCAGATCGCCGGAACGACCCTACGAGACCCTGCTGGAGAACCTGGACCCCCTGCGCGGTAGCTGCGACTGCGCCGACTTCCTGCGCGGTTCCCTCGGCCTCTGCAAGCACCTGCTGGTCGTGCTGGAGGGGCTTGCCCGGCAGCCGCGCAGGTTCGAGAAGGCGCTCTGCACGCCGGCGATGAAGGGTGGCGGCGGTCGGCCGCGACTCGTGTGGGATCCGGTGCGACCTCTCGTCGGCCTGGGAGACTGGCTCGCGGCTGTGCAGATCGATCGCGGGAACGGCGTTCGGGAGGGGCGGCGTTCGAGCCTCGCCGCGGCGCGGCGGTGGTTCCGCGCGGGAGAAGAGGGCTTCCTCGTCCTCAAGGACGGCTGCGTGGAACATCCCGAGCGCCGCCTCCGACTCGTCGAGGATCTCCTTCCACTCGTGCGCCGCGGCGGCGGGCGCAGGGGAGCGACGGCGCTGGAGCCCCAGCCCGCGCTGCGCGCCCTGCTCGTCTCCGAGCGAGAGCGCCTGGCAATGATCGTCGCGAACCGGGAGTCGGCCCGGCATCTCCGGACTGCACTGGGCACGCTCGAGCGCAAGCTCTATCCCTACCAGGTCGCGGGGGTGGAGCGGATGCTCGAGAGCAGCCGACTGCTCCTCGCCGACGACATGGGACTCGGCAAGACGGCCCAGGCCATCGCCGTCTGCCATGCCCTGTGGACGACCGGCCGTGTACGCCGGGGACTGGTGATCGTTCCCGCCAGCCCGAAGGTCCAGTGGTTGCGCGAGTGGCAGCTCTTCAGCGGCGCGCCCGTGGACGCGGTGGACGGCTCGCCAGAGGAGCGGGCGCGGGCCTACCGGTCGCAGCGCGCCGGCTTCCTGATCGTGAACTACGAGCAGGTGCTGCGAGACCTCGAGATCATGCACGACTGGAAGCCGGGCATCGTGGTGTTGGACGAAGCGCAGCGGATCAAGAACTGGGCCACGAAGACCGCCGCCTACGTGAAGAAGCTCCGCCCGCCCTTCCGCATGGTGCTCACCGGCACGCCCATGGAGAACCGCCTCGAGGAGCTGGCGTCGATCCTGGACTGGGTCGACGACCGCGCGCTGGAGCCCAAGTGGAGGCTCGCGCCCTGGCACACCGTGCAGGCCGATGGAAGGAAGGGCATGGTCGGGGCGCGCCATCTCGACACCCTGCGCCAGCGCCTCGCTCCCTGCATGCTCCGCCGGGTGAGGAGCGAGGTCCTCCGCGAGCTCCCCTCTCGGACCGACACGACCGTTCCGGTGGAGCTCACGGAGGCCCAGGCAGAGGCGCACGAGGAATTGAGGCTCCCCATCGCAAAGCTCCTCGCCATCACCAGACGCAGGCCTCTGACCCAGAAGGAGTTCCTGCGGCTCATGAGTCTTCTGACCACCCAGCGAATCATCGCCAACGGGCTGGCCCAGCTTCGCTTCCCCGAGATCTGGCCGGAGATCTCCAGCATCCGCCAGCCGGGGGAGGCTCTGCTGCGGAGCCTCGACAGCCCCAAGCTCTTCGAGCTGCGCGAGATCCTCTCCCAGCTCGTCGTCGAGCAGGAGCGGAAGGTGGTCGTCTTCAGCCAGTGGCGCCGGATGCTCAAACTCGCGGACTGGGCGGTGAGCGATCTCCTGGCCCAGAACGGACTGCGAGCCGCGTTCTTCACCGGCCAGGAGAAACAGAGGCGGCGTACCCACAACCTGGTGGACTTCCACGACGACCCGAGCGTGCGCGTGCTCTTCGCGACAGACGCCGGCGGGGTGGGACTGAACCTCCAGCGAGCCGCGAGCTGCTGCGTGAACCTCGAGCTTCCCTGGAACCCCGCCGTCCTCGAGCAGCGCATCGGCCGCATCTACCGCCTGGGGCAGGAGTTGCCGATCGACGTCTACAACCTGGTCAGCCATGATTGCATCGAGGCTCGGATCGCGAGTCTGATCAGCGACAAGAGGGCACTCTTCACGGGGCTCTTCGACGGGAGCAGCGACGAGATTCGCTTCGATCACTCGGGATCGTTCCTCGAGACGGTCGCAAGAATCATCGAGCCGGTCGAGACACCGGACCTGCCGGAGGGCGAGGAGGGCGCCACGGAGGCCGCGGAAGCCGCCGAGCGAGGGATCGACGAGATCCTGGAAGCGAGCGATGAGTCGCAGGATGTTCCGGCAGCGTCTGCTGGTGAGCGTGTCGAGATGGCACCCGCTCCCGGGTTCGAGGCGGTCCTGCCGGCCGCAGCGCAGATCGGGCACCTCTTCTCGCAGCTTCGGATCCGCCCAAGCGCGAACGGCGGCGTCTCCATCCAGGCGCCTCCCGAAGCCGCGGCTGGCCTCGCTGCCCTCTTCGAAGGGGTGGCGCAGATCCTGAAGGGGGCGAGCCCACGCCCGGAGCCGCCCCGGCGGCGCTCCGTGGGAGAGCGACCGAGTCCCCCACCTCTCGGGTGACGGCTCGCTCTACCTCAGACGTAGCAAGGCTTCAGTCGAGGAACTTATCCTCATTCTCGTCGCCATCGAACTCGTCGTCGGCTGGCCCCTCGGCCATGGCCATCGCCTCGTAGGCTGCCTCGACGATCTCCTCGTCGTCGGATTCTGTCAGCTCAACGAGGATCACCCCTGCCTCCTGTGGGCGGATGCTGGCCACGGCGTCGATGGCGGCCAGGCGCAGGGCCTTTTCGGCTTCCTCCGCAGTGACGAGTGCGGTGATGTGCGACCAGGCCGCATCTACCTCCCAGTCGCCGGCCGCGCAAACCGCCTCGTAGTGGATCTCGGGGTCTGCACTTTCCAACGCTTCGAGGATCTGATCGTCGAAACCGCGAACGAACCGCATGCCGAAAACCGCGGTCAGTTTCCATTCTTCGTCGTCGCTGGAATAGGCGGTGCGGATCGCATCCTGGTGCCAGTCTTTCGGAGCCCGCACCGCTGCCTCGAGGATCCTCCGACGCACTTCCTTGGGAACGTCGGCGTCCATGTAGAGCTTGCGGAGGACCTCCTGGATCCCAAGGAATGTTGCTTCGGAAACAGGTACGGAGTCGTCA
>JBDLIK010000372.1:0-4199 GCA_039714895.1 Myxococcota bacterium
TGCGCATCAAGGGGTCAAAGGACAACCGCTTCACCGTGCAGCCCGACAGGGGCGCCGACGTGGAGGTCTGCCTGGAGGCCGACGAGCTGGTGGACCGTCCGGGCCTCGACGCCAGGGCGCAGCCGCTGCGCTTCCGCGCCGCCCCGCTCTATCTGTTGAGTGCCTGGCGGAAGATCCCCGACGCGAACGTCGGCGACTGACCCACCACGGCCGGCCCGCAGAGGCCGACCGGGCTCGCGTGATGCCCTGGTTCTACCTGGGAGGCCTGGGATTCGGGGCGACGGCGCTGGGCTGCGCGCTGCTCACCGCCGCCTCTCTGCGGCTGGTCTTGGGCGGGTCCTGAGGCTCCAGAGCCCCGGGCTCGAGGGCGCGGGCGACCCGTGCGTTCGCTTCGTCCACGCACGCCAGCAGGCGATCGAGCTCTCCATCGAGGGTGTCCGAGTCCTTCCTGCCCGACGGCGTGGTGCCTGGGGAGAGCCCGCGCGACGGCGCGCGCTGCCCGTTCTCCCGTTGCCGCAAGGCCCGCTCGCGGCTCTCCTCCGCGCTCTTCGAGCGGTGGCAGGGAACGCAGAGGGTCTGGAGGTTGGACGGGTCGTGACTCCCTCCATCGATGAGCGGAACGATGTGGTCGAGCTCCCAGAGCGATCGTCGACGCGCGAACCCCCGCTCGCGGAGCTTCGCCCACATCCGGCGCCCCCGGGTCTGCCGCTTGAGCGCGCGGGTGTCGAGGCCACAGATCGCACAGCACCCGCGATCGCGCCGCCGCGCCAGACGCCGCTGCTCCCGGGGATCGGTGGCTTCGTAGGCCGTCACACAGGCCGGGTGCCAGCGGCGCCGGCGGTTCGGCTGGCCCCGCTTGGGCCCTCCGTCGTGGACGATCGCTCCCCCGCACCAGCGGCACGACCCGCGGGGAGCCTCGGAGAACGGGATTGCGGGGCGCCGATGATGGGTCAGGGCCAGCCTCCCTTCGCTCGGGGTCGAAAGGGCCGAGAGGGGGGCTCGGGGGGGAAACCGAGGGTCGTGGATGCGTGAACTCCGGTCAACGGAGAACCGCTGGCCGCTCTTCCGGTCGATCCCCACGGGGATCGGAACCTGTTGGGTACGCTGGAGCGGTGAGCTGTGGGCACATCTCCATTCTGCTTCCCGTGCGCGATGCCGCGGTGACCCTGCCCGCCTGCCTGCGCAGCATCCTGCGGCAGACGGAGCCCGACTGGGAATGCATCGTGATCGACGATGGATCGCGCGACGGCAGCCTCGCGCTGGCGCGCGCGGCGGCCGACGCCGACCCTCGCTTCCGGGTCCTCGCGCGCGAACGGGAGGGATTGGTGTCCGCGCTGAATGCGGGCCTGGCCGAGTGCCGGGGAGCCCTGGTGGCGCGGATGGATGCCGACGACTTGATGCACCGCAACCGCCTCGCTGCCCAGCGGGCCGCCCTGTCCCTCGATCCCGAGCTCGCCGCCCTCGGCTGCCACGTGCGGCTCTTCCCCAGGCAGAGCCTGGGCCCGGGAATGCGGGCCTACGAACGCTGGCTCGCGACCGTCGACTCCCCCCGGCGCGTCCAGGAGGAAGCCTTCGTCGAGTGTCCGGTCGCTCATCCCACCCTGCTGGTCCGAGCCACCACCCTACGGGCGTTCGGCTACCGGGACGCCGGTTGGCCCGAGGACTACGACCTGCTGCTGCGGATGCTCGAGCGGGGCGAGCGCGTGGGAGTGGTCCCCCGGAGGCTGCTCTCGTGGCGTCACACCACGGGGCGAACCTCGCAAACGAGCCCGACCTATGGGTCGGATCGCTTTGCGGCCTGCAAGGCGTCCTTTCTGACGCGATCGTTCCTGAGCGGGCGAGATGGCTACGTGCTGTGGGGCTACGGCGGTACCGGACGCGCGCTACATCGTGCGTTGCGCGCGCTCGGCAAGAGGGCCACGGCGATCGTGGAGCTACACCCGCGCCGCATCGGCAACACCATCCAGGGGGCCCCGGTGATCCGGCCCGAGGACCTCTCGGGCGGGCTCCGCGAGCCGCTCGTGGTCTCGGTGGCAGGAGAGAACGCCCGCCGGGAGATTCGCGCCAGCCTGGCGGGAATGGGCTACCGCGAGACCCGGGACTACGTGTGTGCGGCGTGAGTCCTCCGGATCTCTTGCCCGGCCTTCGGCTCAAGGGCCCTCGACGATCTCGGCCTCGGGCTCCCGCTGGGAGACCCGAACGCGAGCGATACGGCTCCCCGAGACGTCGAGACAGGTCAGGTCGTAGCCGGGAACACTCACCATCTCCCCCTTGCGTGGGGCCCGGCCGAGCGTGTTGAATACGAGGCCCGCCATCGTATCACCACGCTCGGCGGGAACCCGCCACTCCGACTCCCGGTTGAAATCCCTCACGGTCACCCGACCGAGCACCTCCCAGCTCGCATCCCGGAGTTTGCGGATGGTCAGCAGCTCCTCCGAGTCGAACTCGTCCCGGATCTCGCCGACGATCTCTTCCAGGATGTCCTCCTGGGTCACCAGTCCCTGGGTGACGGCGAACTCGTCCTTCACCAGTGCCACGTGGCAGAAGGCGCGCTGCATGTCCGTGAGGAGCCGCAGGATCGGCTTGCGTTCCGGCACGCGCAGTACGGGCTTGAGAATGGCCAGGAAGTCTCCGTTTCCACCGCGCGCGAACTTGATCAGATCCTTCAAGTGGACCACTCCGAGGACGTGGTCGATCGATTCCTCGTAGATCGGAACCCGGGTGTAGCGCTCCTCGAGCATGCTCTCGAGGAGCTCCGCAGGAGGCGTACCCACCGGGAAGGCGAGAATCTCGGTGCGGGGCACCATGATCTCGACCACCGTCATCTCCGCGGCCGCGGAGGTGGCTCCGATGATGGCCAGGGGAGACCCCTCCTCCTGTCCGTCTCGCGCCCGCCGGGCCAGACGCAGGACCTCCTCCGACGAAAGGGCCGCCTCGGGCTCGGTTCTCCCGGTGATGCGCCGGACGGCGGGCTCGATCACCCGATCGATGAGCGCGTGAATCGGACGCAAGAGCTGGTGGAGGATGTAGAGCGGGAGGGCGACGAACCGGCTGACTCCCAGGGGATGGCTCGCTGCCACCGCCTTCGGCAGCACCTCGCAGAGAGAGAGGACGAGAACGGTCATCACAGCCGTTGCGATCGGGACGCCGAGCTCGGGGCCGAGTAGCTTGATCGCCAGGGCCGCGGCCATGGAGGCACCGAGGATGTTCGCAACGTTGTTGCCGAGCAGGATCGTCACGAGCAGCCGGGACGTGGAGGAGATGAGATCCCGGGCCGCCACGGCGGCGGGACCGCCGGCTTCGCGGATCTCATCCTCCACATCGTGGCTGCGAAGGCGCAGCAGCGCCGTCTCGCTGCCGGAGAAGAAGGCGGACGCCACCAGGCAGGCGACGATGACGGCGAGGTAGGTGATCTCGGACACGGCTACTCCCGGGCGCGCGCGCGCTCGGGCGCACGACGCTCTCGACCGCGCTGCTTACGGACGCGGGGCGACGGAGGAAGGGCAGTGCGGCGAGCCGACCGGTCGGCGGGCGCTGGACCGCTGCGCTGGGATGGGATGTCGTAGTCCATCGCGTCAGGAAACCGTATCGCGGGCGCCCCGGGGCGGCAAACGGCCCGCAACCTGCCTGCCTGGGCTGCGGAAGACCGCCCGGGTTGCCGGCGAACGGGCCTGCGGATGCCCGACGAATCGACACCTGGAAGCCTCTGGGGGGCACATATACAACCAACCGAGGTTCTCAGGAGGGCTCCCACGCCTCGGGGTCGCCGAGACCCGGAGCCCACGACGGTTTCGACAACAACGGCATCGATTGGCGGCAGCCAGCCGCGATGCGGCGGATTCCGAGACAGCACGGCCGGCCTTCGAAGGAGCTTCATGATCGCCCCCCTCCTCACATCCTGGATTCGTCCGGCGCTGATGGTCGCTGTCCTGCTCGCCCCCGCAGCCGCCTTCGCTCAGGAGGTCTGCGGAGACGGTGTGGAGGAAGGGAGCGAGGCCTGCGACCTCGGCGCGCTGAATGGACAGGCGGGCTCGTGCTGCTCCGCGCTCTGCGAGCTCGTGCCGTCTGGCACGGAGTGTCGGGCCAGTGCAGGTTCCTGCGACGTCGCCGAGACCTGCGACGGCGCCAGCGCCGCCTGTCCGACGGACACGTTCCAACCGGCCACCAGCGCCTGCCGCCTGGTGGCCGACCTCTGTGAC
>JBDLIK010000373.1:0-4198 GCA_039714895.1 Myxococcota bacterium
CGGGTTGTCGTATCGGAGGTAGAGGGTCCTCAAAGCCCCGGTCGCGCCATGTTTCGCACTTGCCTCTTTTGTGGGAAGTCCCTCGGCTCGAACGAGGTCATCGAGCACTTTCCCGTTGGACGGCGCCTCGTGTTCGACCCGGCGAAGGGCCGCCTTTGGGTGGTGTGTCTGCACTGTGAGCGCTGGAATCTGTCTCCGGTGGAGGAACGTTGGGAGGCGATCGAGACGTGCGAACGAACCTTTCGTGAGACACGCCTCCGTGTATCGACTGAGAATGTGGGGCTTGGCCGTGTTCCCGAAGGGCTAGAACTCGTCCGTATTGGCGAACCTCTGCGCTCCGAATTCGCTGCATGGCGCTACGGTGATCAGTTCGGACGTCGACGAAAGCGTGCTTTCCTCATCGGAGCCGGGAGTCTGGCGGCCGTCGCAGCCGTGAGTTTCGTAGGCCCTGCTGTTGTGGGAGGTACAGGGCTGGGAGGCTACTGGATCTGGCAGATCGGTGACGGGATTGCGGCGTCCAGGAGCCGAGTAGCTCTGAAGACTCGGGACGGCCGCATCATCAAGCTGAAGCGGGATGATCTGCCGATGACTCGACTTCGACCGAACCCAGACGGTGACGGATTCCGACTCTCAATCCTCAAGGGCAGAAAGCAAGAGTGGTTCGAGGGTGCGGAGGCCGAGCATTTCGCGGGGCTGGTTCTCCCAAAGATGAACCAGTCAGGCGGAACCAGGGGCACGGTCGAGACAGCTGTCCAGGAGATCGAACGCCTGGGCCACCCGGACCGATTCCTCCGAGAGATCGTGGAGGGAGACCGCTTCAAGGGTCGGCGGGGCGAGCCCGGTTATGTGAAGAAGATGCCCGCCCCGTTAAGGCTTGCTTTGGAGATGTCGCTCCATGAAGAGGAAGAGCGACGGGCTCTTGAGGGGGAGCTATGGCGTCTTGAGCGAGCCTGGGAGACCGAGGAAGAGATCGCCGCAATCTCGGACGATCTTCTATTGCCGGAGGGATCTCGCGAGTTCTTGGCAAACCATGCCCCGGGCCGAGCGGAGGTTCTCGGCGAAGACTCTTCCTAACAGGCGGTTGCTGCTGTCGCGTTTCGAGGTTGTCGTAAGGAGCGGGCGCCTTGCAGCGCCCACTCAAGGGGACGAGTATTGCCGCGCAGCAGAACCGCGAAGCCGTTCTATGAAAGAGAGTGTCAAGGCCGGGCTGCGCCCCGGCTGGATGCGAAGCGGTGGAGTGCTTGGCGCTCAGCCCCTTTGGATTGGCCGGGTCGTCGCGGAGCGGAGCGCTGGGTGAGTCAGTCTGGTTGTTGGCCATGAAGCTCCTCGCTTGGTGAGTCGATCCGATCGGACTTGATTGAGTGGACCAGGTCGTACGACGCGAACCATGGTTCTATCTGAGACTCAGCCTGGGGCCGGCCTGACACGTCTTCGGGTTCTGCGGAAGGGCCTGGAGTTAGACTCGTGCCTCGGCATGACTGCGAGCCGGGCGTACGGCTACGCTTGAGACTGCCTCCCGCACCGTCGTCCGGGGATTCGACGTTCCCAAGGATTCGAGGCTCATGGGTGTACCCGTTCGCTCCGGGACGAGGAACCCCCTCTACATTTGGGGTCGACTCAGTTCGGTCGGATCAAAGGCCTCTCCGGTTTTGAGTAGACGAAGGGTGAGGGCGGCGAGTTTGCGCGCCAGGGTCACACGGGCGAGCTCCTCGCGCATCCCACGCTCGAGCATTGCGTGATAGAAGTCCTGCAGCGGCCCCGGGTGACCGATGGCGGAGTTGGCGGCGCCCTTGAAGACATTCTTGAGGACGCGATTGTGGTTGCGATTCAACCCTCGCGTGAGGGGACGACGCCGAGTGCGGCGAGGACGCCCGTCGAACAACTCGTAGTCGGCGCTCGAGCGCGTGACCACGGCGAGCCCGGCATATGCCCACAGATTGCGCTTGGTGCGGAAGCGCCAAGGCGTGCCGATGGTGGCCAACAGCAGGGCGATACGCACGGGCCCGAAGTAAGGGATGGTCTCGAGCACCGGCCAGGCCGGATCGCGCTTCGCTTCGGTGACCATGGCCGCCTTGGTCTTCTTGCGCTGGGCCCGAAGGACATCGAGCTGTGCGTACAGGGTCTCTGCCCGTAGCCGCGCGCCTTGCTCCGGTAGCCGTGCCACCCACGCGTTCCGCTCCTGGGGCTGGTAGACTCTGCCACCCCTCGTTCGGATGGCCCGTGCGCGGAAGAGTGCCTTCAGCCGCAACATCACCCGCGTTCCGTCCTCGACCAGGTTCCGGTACGCTCGAGTCAGTTCCTTCAGATCCGCTCGGTGTCGTGCCCCGTGGTATACCGCCCTAAGTCCGCCGCACCGGAGTCGCTCCGATAGCTCGTCGGCGTCCACCAGGTCCCCCTTATTGCCCGACCGCTTCTCGCCCCTCCGGTCGCAAACGATCACTCGATCCACCCGCGGGCTCAGTAGATCGTGGAGCCACTGAGCTTGCGTTCCCTCTTCGAACGCCACGTGCACCGCACCGCCCATCGCCCCGAAGAACTCTGTGATCGACTCTTCGCTCGTCTCGATCATCCGGCGCGCGATCACGCGCCCCCCCTCCGTCCGCACCGTCCCTACCGTCATTGCCTGGTGCACGTCCAGTCCGACATACTTCGTACTCCGTTTCATGAGAGCCGCCCCTTGGTTCGGTCCATGGTCGTTTCGTAACTCCACGGTACCCCCAGGGGGCGTGCTTTCAAGTTGTGTTAGACAGCCACTCAACATTCAAATCAGTTATGTCTTCGCTTACGGAGACCATCGCGTTGGTGACGGGGGCCAGCCGAGGAGTCGGCCGGGGTATCGCTCATGAGCTTGGTGCAGCTGGAGCGACCGTCTACCTGACGGGGCGGAGCCTCGCGACAAACGCGACAACGGACGGGCTCCCCGGTACGATTGGTGATGCTGCCGCGTTGGTGACTGCGGCAGGAGGGAGAGGAGTGCCGGTGGAATGCGACCATACAGAAGACGAAGCGGTCGCGAGTCTTGCTGGCCGAATAGAATCTGAGAGCGGTAGGCTGGATCTACTGGTGAACAACGTGTGGGGGGGCTACGAGCAGTACGAGTCCAGGCTCTTCGAGCTACCTGTGTGGCAGCAGCCCATCGCGCGTTGGGACAAGATGATCGCCACTGGCGTCCGAGCCCACTACACAACAACGCGGGCTGTGCTACCACTCCTCCTGAAGAGCCCTGCGGGTCTAATCGTGGGAGTCTCCTTCGGAGATGAAGGGAAGTTCCTCGGAGATGTGCAGTACGACGTGGCCAAGTCGGCCTGCACACGCTTAACGTTTGCACTAGCCACGAAGCTTCGGGCAGATGGAGTTGCGGCGCTGACGGTCTACCCTGGCTTCACCCGTACGGAGCGGGTGGAGCGCGGCGCGGCAGGTGAGGCACTGGCCCAAACACATAGCCCGAGGTTCGTTGGCCGAGGATGGTGTCCCGATCGCAGTTGAAGGTGGTGGTTCCGAGGGATTGTGGGATTAGCTGGCGATCTTCATTTCGGCAACCGGTTCGTGGTCATCGAGGTGGGCCTTGAGGATCCAGAGCTGGTCGTAGCCGATGATGCGGCGGTAGCTCTTCTCGGTCTCGACGAACGAGGCAGCGGCCCACCTCAGGGCCATGGCTCCGTTCTTCCAGTTCGTGACCCGCCTCGTCTTCTGTCTGGCCCCGGAGTGGGTGGAGTCGATCAGATTCGTCGAGCCTAGGCACCTGCGAAGGCGAGGCGGTAGGCCGAGCCGGTTGATCGTGAACATCTCGCTCAGGCCCTCCCTCAGACTTGCCGCAGCCGAAGGATGATCACGCTCGAGCCAACGGGAGAGCTGTTCGAGCTTCATCTGCCCTTCACTCGGCTCGAGCTTCCATGCTGCCCGGATCGCCGACTTCACCTGAGCGTGTTGATCCTTGGGTAGGTGGCCGATCACGTTGCGGATCTTGTGGTTTCGGCAGCGTTGTACGGGATGCTCGGAGCCGAACACCTGATCGATCGCCTTGCGTAGGGCCTTCGAGCCATCGATGACGAACAGGCGCCGACGAGTGGGGTCGAGGCCGCGCTCGACCAGGTCGGCAGTACTCGCAGCCGGTTCCACTGATGTCGACGAAGGTCCCGGGACTCCCGCCAGAGCTCGACAAAGTCATGCTGCGCGCGCTGTCGTCCGATCCCGGCCA
>JBDLIK010000374.1:0-4196 GCA_039714895.1 Myxococcota bacterium
CCCCCGAGTAGTCCCGAGCACGCGGAGAGAAGGCGCTGCCCGCCGCGCCTTCCGCAATGGCGCCACTCTCCAGGTCCACCACCCCGAGGATCCGGCGCCTCGACACCACCACGAAGCGCGCGCCGAGCCCCGTCATCGCGCTCGCATAGCGACGGAAGGACTGGAAGTCGTCGTAGCGACAGCTGAGCACGGGGAACTGGCCCCCGGACTCGAGCAACCTCAGGCCGGCGTCGACCTCGGCGCGACCCACCGGCGTGGGCTGCGTCTCGGCAGAAGTGCCGCGCGCTACGTCCTGCGCGGGCTCCTCGGGAAGCGGCGTGACGGCCGGGGATGGCCGGGCCTCTTGTGTCGCGAGCTCGTCCACCGGCCCGACCCGCGAGAGCCAGAGGACGATCCAGAGGGCCACGCCCAGCTGGGAGAGAGCCCGCAGACCCCGCGCGGACGCGCTCACTGGAGGCCACTCGTCCGGCGATACACCGTCAACATGCGTCGAATGAGGGACGCCGCCCGAGCGGGGTCGAGCCGCTCTTCGGAGGACTCCACTTCCTCTGCATGCACTTCGGCCGGCGGCTGCTCGCTGGCGGCGCCCGAATCCTGGGAAGCGAGAGGCCCGGGGAGCTCGAGCTCGGCCGCGAGCGTTCCCAAGTCCACCGTGCGCATCGTCCCTCCAGCGGGGGCCAGTACCTCCGGGACTCCGGCCCCGACCAACCGCAGCCACACGACGAGGAGAGCCGCGAGCCCCAGCACGCCGCCCAGCGCCCAGCGGATCATGGCCCTTCCTTCCGGTGCGGCTGGTAGGCGAGCTGGATCTCACGAACTCCCGCCTCGTGGGCAGTGGCCACCACCCGGGCGAGCCCCGAAGACTCCGCGCGCACCACCACAACCGGAGGTGCCTCGGCGGCCAGGCGGCTGCGCAGCTCCGCGAAGCTCACGGGCTCACCCTCGAGACGAATCTCGAGATCCGCTCCGCGCCCACGCAGGCTGATCGTGGTACGCACCCGATCGCTCCCCCGATCCCCCGCCCGCTCGAGCTCGGGGAGGTCCACATCGACGGTTCGCTCCCGGTCGAAGCGCGCTCCCACCAGAGCCAGGGTCAGGCCGAACAGCAGGCAGGCCAGGACGTCGAGGAAGTAGAGGCCTCGCCCGAGCCCGGGGGCCGCGCTCCGGCTCACGATGCCAGCTCCTGGGGCCGCAGCTCCCGAGCCCAGACTCCCACCAACGCGATGGCGAAGCCCACCAGACTGCTGCGCAGCGCGCGGCCCAGAGCGTGGAGAAGCGGTGCCGGAGCGAGGTCCTCGGGCGACAGCCCCGAGAAGCCACTCACCATCCCGCTGAGTGTGCCCAGCATGCCGAGCAACAGGGCCGACTCGATGGCCGGGTCGAGCCAGGCGGGCGCTGCCGCAGTGGGGAGGCCGCCGGCGCGCCGCAGCAGACGCTCGAGCGCCAGCCCCACCACGCCCACCGCCAGCACGATCTGAGGCAGCACCACCCAGCCCACCTGGTCCAGCGCAGACGGCACCCCCCGGGCGAGTCCGTTCTGCGCGGCCAGCTCCGGCCCGTCCACGCCGACGAGCAGCAGGGGCACCCCCACGAACCCCGCCAGCGCGACCGCGACCCCGCTAATCCGCAGCGTGCGGAGCACGGGCTCCCCGACGTTCGACCGCGAAGGACGTGGGTCCGAGCTCGGCTGCGAAGTGGTCACGGAGCTCGGTGGGAAGGCCCGCGCGCACCAACAGGGACTCGAGTACCGCTCCCCCGTACTCGTCGGGCGTACGATCCACCAGGCGCCAGCCCACGAGATGTTCGCGAGCCTGTCGGGGGGAGATCTCGCAGGAGGTGAGGTAGGCCTCGCGTCGGAGCAGCTCGAAGAGCGCGAGGTCGAGGGCCTCGCGCGGTGCTCCGGTCAGGTAGCCCCGTACCACCCGGGTCATCCAATCGCTGTGCTCATCCCTCCACTCTCGACACGGATCGGTGTCTGCCTGACTCGGGAGGACCGACGCCAGCAGGACCAGCAGGGTCCAGCCGGCGAACCGGCGCCAATGGAGCCCGGAAGCGACTTTCTGCTCCTTCTTCATTGGCGATGATCTCCTCGGGCGAAGTATTCCAGGCGACCCTGGGACGTGCGTGTCCGCGCGCTGTCGCTCCCCTGCCCGGGCAGTCCGAGCGTGCGCGCCACCACCCGCCCCAGGTCCTGCCAGTCCTGGGACTTGCCATCGTGAGACAGCAGGCCGGCCAGCCCAACACCCCTTGCTCCGGCGAAGATGGAGTCGAGACGGCGGGCGAGCTGACGCTCGATCAGCACGTCGAGGAGTCGCTGGATGGCGCGCCGCTCCGCACGCAGCTGGCTGGTGCGCGCCTGATAGCGGGCGTAGAGGCCCTCCACCTGGCGGGCAAAGGACAGCGCACCCTCCGGGCCCAGCTCCTGGAGCGGAAGATCCAGGGCGGCCTGGGAGGCCCAGCTGGCGTGGAGCACGTCTCCAAGGGTTCCGGCATCGCCGCCGCGTTCGAGCCGCTCCGCCAGCGCGGCCGTCGCTCCGGCGACGCCCTGGAAATGCTCCTGCAGGAAGGCCCGGCGATCCTCCGGGGCCTCCCGCTCCCCGCCCATGACCTCGGCGGCACCGGCCAGCTCCCGGGCGTCCACGCGCATGCGGACCAACGGCGCCTGGATCGCGCGCAAGGCGCTGGATTGGGCTTCCAGCCTCGAGGCGTAGGTCTCCACGTAGTCGACCAGCGCCTCGGCGGCTTCCTGCTCGCTGGCTGCGGCGTCCACCCGGCTCCGCGTCTCGACCAGACGCTGGTCGTAGCGCTCCACCACCGGTGCAATCTCGCTCTCGCGCTCCCGGATCTCCTCCTGGGATTCGAGAATTCGTCCCATCAGCTCGGGGATCTGCTCGATGGCTCGCTCGCGTGCGGGGGTCGCCCCGGCACTCCACGCCGGGAGCAGCCCCAGAGCGAGGCCGAGCGCCAGGATCGTCTTGCATCGCAGGCTTCCGGTGGCGGCCATCAGCGCGGCTCCTCGGCGGCGGCCCGGACGAGCGGACGCACCGACCTTGGGATCCGGAGGGGCGGGAGTGGACGTGCACCGGCGATGGCCCCGAAGGCCACCAGCGCATTGACCGCCGGGTCCGGGCGTCGCGCGCGGCGCTGCAGGCGCTCGAGGCGCTGGGTGCAGCTCGCCAGATCAGCCAGGCGGCGGGCGTGCAGCCAGGCCAGGCACTCGCCGGTCACGGCTTTGCGCGCGAGGCGACGGTCGCCCGCCCGGGTCGCCTGCTCGGCTGCGCGTGCGAAGCGCTCGCCGGCCAGAACGAACTCGCCCGCGGCGTAGAGATCGAGCCCGGCCAGGGTGCTGGAGCGCGCGGCGCGGGTGGCGCCCTCCGGCACGCGCGCGGTCGCACAGCCGAGCAGCGCGAGGACCGCGACCGCAGCGGCGGCCGCGGTCCTCGGCGGACGCCGGCCTCGCGTCCTCCCCCCGTAGCAGGTCGCTCGGCTCATGGCGTCGGCACACTGCATGCTGGGCTCCTCCGCCGGACGGCTCCGGCGCTCTCACCCTCCGACATGGCGTCGAGCCCGGCGGCTCCACACCCCTGATGCCACCGGGCGAGCGAAGCGGCGCACGACACCGCTGGTGTCGGCGCACGGCGGCTGGCTGCGGGCGAAGCCCGCAGCCCTAATTTCCGCCCGCGCCGCCGCGCTTCCCGCTTCCGCGCCCCTTGCCGTGGGCCACCAGATCCGGGAGTTGGGTCCAGCCGTCTGCGACGCTCTGGTCCGGGGCACCCAGCAGCAGCGCCAGCAACAGCACGACGAGCGTTCCCGCGCGCCGGGCCTCCGCGAGCCAACGCTTCGGTCCGTTCCGCCAGAACCGCTTCTCCTCCACGGGCCCCACCCACTCCGCCTCGTCCAGGTAGCGGGCCAGCCCCTGCAGCATCTCTTCGTCCATGCGCTTGCGAGCCCCGGCCAGCTCCCCCACCCAGTACTCCACGCGACGCAGATCCCGCCGATCCGCCGCCATGTGGGCGAGGTTCACGTATGGGAAGTAGGTGCAGGGATCCAGCAGCACCGCTCGACGAAAGCACCGCTCGGCCAGCTCGAGATGCTGCGCGATCGCCCAGCGGGAGTCGGGGCCACAATCCCAGAAAGTCTGCCCGCGGGCGTTCCAGAGCAGGGTTCGGATCGGCGGTGCCTCCGCGATGGTGAGC
>JBDLIK010000375.1:0-4187 GCA_039714895.1 Myxococcota bacterium
AGAGCCCCCACACCGGCCGCGATCGTGGGCTGGACGTAGTGGGCGAAGGCAAAGAGCGCGGGCAGGAACACGATGAGCTGCTCCAGGGTGTTCTGGTGGGCGCGCATGGTCCGCTCGAAGACGGGATCCCCGGTGATGGCGGGAGCGGCGATCCCCGAGCGCGCCCGCGCCCGGCCCACCAGGGCGCCCATCGTGAAGTACTCGAGCAGTGCCAGCAGGGCCACGACGACGACCAGGTCCATGGATTCCTCCCTTCCGGAGACGCGCGTCTTGGACGCTACCACGCCTGGCTCGTGGGTCCCGGAACCCCGAGTCGGGGCCCGGGCCGTTCCACAGAGAGGCCGAGGGCGGCGGCTGGCCCCGAAGTCCGGGCTGGTGCACCTTGGTTCACCTCTGCCGGTGCTGCGGCCCGACCATCCCTACGTGGTGCTCCTCGCCGGCACCCTTGACGAGGATCCGGGCAGCCGACCCTTCCGGCACGTCTTCCTCGGCCAGAAGGCGCCCTGGTTCGAGGTGCGCGACGATCTCACCCGGTACGAGGGGCGCCCGCCTCCGGAGGAGCGGCTGCCGGCTCGGCCCGAGAAGCTCTCGATGACGCGAGGAGAAGGGAAATGTTGAACCTTCGTCTTCGGCGTGGTCCACGTCCGCGAGCTCGGCGCTCAGCCCTCGCCGAACCGCTGAACGGTCTTTCCTCCCACGAGGATCCCGAGGACGGTGACCACCGACTCGGGGATGGGAAGCAGCTCTCCGGCAGTGGAGCTACCGACCGTCCAGACCAGCAGCACGCCGATCCCCCAGGTGAGCAGCAGGAGCCGCGAGGCCGAGAGCTTTCCGCTCGCTTTCTCCCGCACGCTGTCCGCGAGCGTCATTCTGCACCCCCCCGATGCCGGCCTCCGAGACAGGAGGCTCGACCTCCTTTTCGGCCGGAGGCGGCGCCTCCTGAAATGCTCAGCGCTCCGCCGAGAATGGGGAGCCAGCAGCCGTGCCAGCGGCCGCGGCGCAGCAGCAGGGAGGAGAGGACCCAGTGGGCCGGGGTGTTCATCGGTCAATCGACGACGCCGAGCCACGCACTGCCACTCTCTACTCCCGCGGTCGACCGAGCAGGGTCAGGAGGTGTGCGTCGGGATCCCGTCCGAGACCCGATGCTGCGCAAGGATCAGCGCCAACGCGCTCGGCGCGTCCTCGATGGCGCCCGTGAGCGCCAGCAGGGCGGCTCGCTCCAAGGAGTGGGTCTCCAGCACCATCTCCTCGGTGGGCTCGCGGCGCATCCGACCGGACTGCTCGAGGTCGGTGGCCAGGAAGAGATGGAACCTCTCATTGCTGATGCCATTGCTGCCGTAGAAGGACCCGAGCGGTGCGAGGTGGCCCGCCACGAAGCCCGTCTCCTCCTCCAGCTCGCGCCGCGCCGCGGTCTCCGGAGATTCGCCGTCCAGACCGCCCGAAGGGCATTCGAGCAGCGTCTGCTGAACCGTGTAGCGGTAGATCCTCTCGAGCAGCACCCGACCGTCGTCGAGCAGGGGCACGACCATCGCATACCCCGGGTGCTCCACCAGTGTGTAGGTGATCTCCTCGCCTCCGGGCAGAGTGACCTCGTCCTGGCGGAGCCCGAACCAGGAGCTCTGGAACAGATGCCGTGAGGTCCGTCGCTTCCAGCCGCCGTCGTGCTTCACTTCTCGCCTCGCTGGCGCGGTTACCGGGAACGAATCTTGCGTTGGAGCCTGCGGAAGTGCGGCTCGGGGTCGAAGTAGAGCGTCCGGATCCTTCCTTCGACCTCGACGGTGAGGACGTCGATTCGACCCTCCAGCAGGCTCTGCTCCTTCCGATCGACCCGGAGCGCCCGCAGGATCGAGTACTCCTCGGGGACCGAGATCACGCGCCACGCGGTCTCGGGGGAGTGGCCATCGCCGGAAGCGAGCACCGACTCCACCAGACCCCGGTACCAGTCCACGTGCAGGCGGGCCTCGGGCTCGCGGTCGAGCTCGGTGAGGGCCACCGCCGCGATGTAGTGGGCGTCCATGTCCACCGGGCAGGACTCGAGCCAACGCTCCGAGACCGCCAGGGCGCGGTCCCAGGCCTGCCGCCCCGCCAGCTCCATCAGCTCGGTCAGGGGGCGCTCGTCCTCACAGCGCGCACTGAAGTCCTCGCGCTCCCCGTACTCGGTGCGCAGCCCCGCGAAGTCCACCGCGCTCTCCCAGCGCGGGCTCACGTCCGCCGGAGCGCTGCCCGGCGAGGGCGCCGATGGCGCTGCGCAGCCGAGGCAGAGGCCCAGCAGCAGGGCGATGCCACGAAGGTCGGTGGAGGGGACAGAGGGGGTGGGCACGCCCCAAAGCCTACGAGACCGGCCCGCGAGGGGCCAAGCAGGCTCGGCCCGGCTCCCTCGCTACCGCCTTCGCGCGAGCGCGTCGACGGCGATCTTCGCCTGGGTGAGATCGACCCCGTGGAGCTCCCGGTAGAGCTTCACGGCCTGGATCTTGCGCCCGTCGTCCAGGAGCTCGTCCAGCCGAGCGTCGGGCTCGGGGTCCGCGAGCTCTGGCTGCAGCCGGGGTCGCTCGGCGCGGCTCAGGATCGCCCGCAAGGCCAGCAGCGTGGCGATCCCGAGGATGGCACCGAGGAGGATCTGCATGGGACCGGAATCGGCTGCCCGCGCCTCGGGCTTGACCCGCCGAACGGAGCGGGGTCAGCGGATGAGCACCGCCCGCGCCGGAGGACGCTCCCGGTACTCCCGATCCCAGCGGGCCAGGTGCTCTAGGCCCGCGTCGATCTCCACCTCGCCGAAGCGAGCGAACTGAAGGGCAGCCTGGAGAGTGCAGTCCGCGACGGTGGGCCGAGCGCCGGCCACGAAGGGTCGGCCATCTGCGAGCGCCCCGTCGAGGACCTCGAGAGCGGCGGGGAGCCGATCCTGGAAATGCGAGGCCGCGCCGGGGTTGGGGGCCCAGCCGAGCGGCGACCGCACGGCGTGGACGATGCCCGCCACCCGATGGAGGACCCCGATCTCCGCGATGCGCTCCAGCTCCCGAACGCGTGCCCGCTCCAGCGGGGTGGCCCCGATCATCGGGGGATCGGGATGGAGCTCCTCGAGGTACTCGATGATGGCCAGGGACTCGCTCAAGTGGGTGCCATCCTCGAGCTCGAGCACCGGGAGTGCGCCGAAGGAGTTGCGGGCCAGGTGCTCGGGGCGCTTCTGTTCGCCCGCTGGCAGGTTGACGAGCACCTCGTCCAGCTCCACCGGGCAGCCCGCCTCTGCCTTCTCGGCGAGGTAGAGGCGCACCCGCGTCGGGTTTGGGGCCACGGGGAACATGTAGAGCTTCATCGGTCCTCCGACGTGGCGCTACGAATCGGCCGTACTCGACATCATGCCGGCGGACGGCCGGGGGAGGCGAGTGAGCGAGAATGCAGCGAGCCCACAGCCGAGCGTCTCCGCAGCGTGCAGGGCCAGGGCGATCGGGTCGGGGAACCCGGCCAGCATCCAGCTGAGGACGCGCGCCAGGCTCATGGCACCGAGGGTGAGCGTCACGACCCAGAGCGCTGGCCGATGCCAATCCGGCCGCGACGCGCTCGCCAGGCAGAAGATCGCGAGCCCGAAGTCGAGGCCGCCGTAGACGGCGCGTACGTCGTTGTCGGCACTGGCGCTCCCGACCGAGACGTCCACGGCTGCGGCCATCTCCGCCGGAGCGGCGAGGAAGGCGACCCCGATTCCTCCGTAGGCGAGTGCCGACAGCCGCAGCACCAAGCCGGCCAGGCTCATCGCGGGCCGGGACCCCCGGTTGCGAAGAAGACGAACAGCGTGATCTCTTCGTCGATCTCGAAGAACGAGTGCTCGGAGGTCGCGCGCACGTAGAGGATCGATCCGGGGCCCACGGGCTGGTCCTGTTCGCCCACGCGCACACGGCCTCGGCCCCGGACCACGTAGTAGACCTCGTCCTCGTCGTGCGGGCCCTGCAGATCCCGGGCGCCTACCGGGAGCGTGTAGATCCCGCAGGAGAGCGAGGGCACCCGCAGGAACTCGCGGTAGGGACGCCCGGAGGCCCGCTGCTTTTCGATCTCTGCGTCGAGCTCGAAGGTCTTCCAGTCCTGCTCGGCCACCGCGCGCCTCTCTCGTTGCGCCTAGAACCTCGGGTTCCAGTGTCCCGTCTCGGGAGTTCGCCGTCTGTGGCGGATCTCTCCGTCCTTCGGAGGGAGCTTGCTCA
>JBDLIK010000376.1:0-4184 GCA_039714895.1 Myxococcota bacterium
GAGTGGCGACACCACCGACGACCCCTCTCGGATGAGCCTCTACCTCGGTGACAGCCGCAGCGCAGAATCCACGGGGCCACAGGGCGGCGCAGAGGCCGAGGTCGGGCTGATCGTCGAGGCTTCTCTGCCATCCACCCCGATCGGGCCCGCAGCCTCACCCGCCTCCTCGCCCGCGGCCCCCTCGGCGTTCCTGCCCACGGTCGCGAGCATCATCGATACCTCCCAGCTTTCGCCCCCGAGCCCGGACACCGCGGGGCTCGCCTACCGATCCGACCTCGATCAGATGGTGTTCACGGACTCGGAGGTCAATGAGACCGCACTGTTCCAGAGCACCAACGTCTGGTGGATGACCCTCACCGGGACCGTCCTCGGCACCGGCGTCACGACGCCCTTCAACGATCCGGGCCACGAAGAGCCCACCGGAATCGCCTACAACCCCGACGACGGCCACTACTTCATCTCCGACGACAGCGAGCGGAAGGTGTGGGAGGTGGACCCCGGGCCGGATGCGCTCATCGGGACCCCCGACGACGTCGTAACCTCTGTGGACACCACGGAGTTCGATAGCCACGACCCGGAAGGCGTCAGCTTCGACACCCTTCGCGGACACCTCTACATCGCTGACGGCGTCAACGACGAGGTCTATCGGCTCCGACCCGGGGGGAATGGGATCTTCGACGGCGTGCCTCCCGACGGAGACGACGTCGTGCTGCAGTTCGATACCGAGATCCTGGGCATCACCGACCCGGAGGGGGTGGAGCACAACCCCGACGACGACATCCTGTACGTCTCCGGAAGCCAGTACGTGGCCGAGACCACCATCGACGGCATGCTGCTCCGCCTGATCGACCTGGATGCCGTCGGAATGAACAAGCCGGCGGGCCTGGCGTACGCGCCGGGAAGCAACAACCCGGGCATCATGCGTCTCTATGTCGCGGATCGAGGAACGGACAACGACTCGGACTCCGACCAGAACGACGGCAGGATCTACGAGCTGACCCTGATGGATGAGCCCGGAACCATCGACCTCCAGGTGAATGCCAGCTCCGATGACGCGGAAGAGGTGGTCCCCGACGGTGACGTGAAGCTGGATGGCGGCGACCTCGAGCTCGGCTTCGATGACGAGGACCAGCAAGTGGTCGGCGTCCGCTTCAACGGCGTCGAGATCCTCCAAGGGACGTTGATCCTCGAAAGCTATATCCAGTTCGCCGCGGAGGATGAGTCGGCCGTGGTGACGCCTCTCCTCATCGAAGGCCACGACGTGGGTCACGCCCCGACCTTCGAATCCAGCGACTTCGATGTATCCGCGCGGCCGAGAACCAGCGCTTCGGTGGCGTGGTCTCCGCCGCCATGGGACCTCGACGGAGAAATGGGTGCAGCCCAGCGAACGCCCGACCTTTCTCCCATCATCCAGGAGATCGTAGATCGAGGCGACTGGTCCCTCGGGAACTCCCTGGCGCTGTTCATCAGCGGCTCCGGCTGGCGCTCGGCCGAGTCCTTCGATGGCGAGGCAGAGCTGGCGCCGGTCCTGCACGTCCGATTTCCTCCTCCCAGCTGTGGAAACAACGATCGGGAGATCGCTGAGGAGTGCGACGGGAGCGACTTCGGCGATGCGGAATGCAGCGACCGCGGCTGCAGCGGAGGCGCCCTGAGCTGCACCAACCAGTGCCGGCTGGACATCTCGACCTGTACGGGCTGCCCGATCTGTGGAAACGGGGCACTCGAGTTCGGGGAGGAGTGCGACGACGGGAATCTCGACACCGAGACGTGCGCGTACCAGGAGGCCGCGTGTCGGGTGTGCGATTCCAGCTGCAACCTGGTCGCGGGAGCGGTCTCCCTCTGTGGGGACGGGATCGTCGACCCGGGTTACGGCGAGGAGTGTGATGACGGGAACGCAGAGGACGGTGACAGCTGCACCAACAGCTGCACGGCCGCCTTCTGCGGCGATGGTGTCACGCAGCTCGGGCTCGAGGAGTGCGACGACGGGAACGCCAGCAACCAGGACGGCTGTCTCATCGGCTGTGTGGCGGCTACCTGCGGAGACGGCTTCATCCAGAGCGGGGTGGAGGAGTGTGATGATACCAATCTCGACGACACGGACGATTGTCCCAACACCTGCCTGGCGGCCCGCTGCGGCGACGGATTCACCCAGGCCGGAGTCGAGATCTGTGACGATGGCAACGTCAGCAACCTGGATTCGTGCCTCACCAGCTGCGTCCCCGCGAGCTGCGGAGACGGATTCCTCTGGTCCGGCGTCGAGATCTGCGACGACGGAAACATCAGCAATCTGGACTCGTGCCTCACGAGCTGCGTGCCCGCCACCTGTGGCGACGGGTTCGCCTGGGTGGGGATCGAGGCCTGCGATGATGGGAATGCCGACAACACCGACGCCTGCCTGGACACCTGTGCGGTGGCGGCATGCGGCGATGGATTCGCCCAGGCCGGCGTCGAGATCTGCGACGACGGCAATGCCAGCAATCTGGATTCGTGCCTCACGAGCTGCGTGTCCGCGAGCTGCGGGGATGGCTTCACCTGGGGCGGGGTCGAGGAGTGCGACGACGCCAACGCCGACAACGCGGACGCCTGTCTGGATACCTGCGCGGCTGCCAGCTGCGGAGACGGATTCCTTCAGGCCGGCGTCGAGATCTGCGACGACGGCAATGCCAGCAACCTGGATTCCTGCCTCACGAGCTGCGTGTCCGCGAGCTGCGGGGATGGCTTCACCTGGGGCGGGGTCGAGGAGTGCGACGACGCCAACGCCGACAACGCGGACGCCTGCTTCGACACCTGCATCCAGAACGTCCCGGAACCCTCCCAGAGCCTGCTTCTGCTCTGTGCCCTGGCGCTGGTTCCTGGCCTCGCCCGAAGGTCCAGCCTGCGCCGAGGCTGAGGCTGCGACCCCCTGGCTCCAGCTCTCATTCCACGGTGTACTCCACGTGCAGGAGCGGCGCCCCCGCCGCTTTCCCGTCGAAGGACTCGGCCACCCGATCGCCCGGGCCGCTGATCAGGATCACCAGGGCGTTGCCGCTCTGCCAGCCCCCTCCGTTCACGACGGAGTCGATCACGGCACCGATGTTGGGAGACTGCTGATCGGGGCCTGCGTCGCCCTTGACCCAGAGCGGGACGGCCCAGTCGACGAAGACGCCCGTGGGCGTGCGCAGCGTGAGGTTCTGATCGGTGCTGGCGAAGGGAGGGGCGTTGGCGCTGTCCTCCGCCTCGATCCTCAGGTCCGTCTGCCCGGAGCTCTCCTCGTCGGCCTGGAGCTGGATCCAGGCACTGTCGATCCTGGCTCCGGCCGGGACGTCGAGCGGCTGGAAGCGCAGGCCGACGGTCTGGGCTCCGCGCTTCTCCAGGGTCATCTCGAGGTCCCCGCTGCCGAGCTTCATGCTCAGATCGCCCCGCTGCTCGGCGTCGTCCTCGCTCACACTGATCCGCACCTCCGTGCTGGCCTGCCCCGGCGGGGGCGGAGGCGGCGGCTCGGCGTTCACGGTGACCGTCAGGTCGTCGCTTCCCGTCTTCTCCCCGTCGAAGGCCGAGAGACGTAGCTGATAGCTTCCCGCCGAGGGGAAGGTCGCCGTGGTCGAGACCGAGCCCGGGCTCACGAAGCTGGCGAAGGGGGGGCCGTTCAGCTGGCTCCAGGTGGTGCTCTGGATCGCCCCCGGAGGGTCGGGGAGCCCATCGTCATTCACCGACCCGGCGAGGCTGGCGCTCTCGCCCACCTCGAGAGTCTGGTCGCTGCCGGCCGCGACGACGGGAGCCAGGTTGCGAGGGCCGCCCCCGAGGCTGTACTCGACGTGCAGCAGCGCAGCGCCCGCAGCCGTGCCGTCGTAGGACTCTGCGACCCGCTTGCCGTTGCCTGCTCCCCTGATGATGATGGCGAGGTCGTTTCCGGAGGCCCAGTCACCTCGATCGACGATCTCCTGAACGACGGCGGAGAGGTCGGGGGTCCGCTGGTCCGAGCCGGCCTGCCCCTGCACCCAGGGTGCCGGGGTCCAGCCGACCGAGCTCTGGGTCACGTTTCGGCTGGAGACATTCTGGCTAGCCGAGAGGAAGGTTGGTGCGTCGCCGATGTCCTCTCCAGCAATCGTGAGATCGGTCTGCATCGAAGACGCCTCGTCCGCCTCGAACTGGATCCAGGCGCGGTCGATGCCGGCGGCCTGGGGAATGGCGACGGACGTGAAGCG
>JBDLIK010000377.1:0-4169 GCA_039714895.1 Myxococcota bacterium
CGGCTGGGGACCCGATCCGGGCTTGACGTCGCGCCCCCCGCGCGTGCTCCCACGTCAGCCGTAGCATGCGCCGCTTCGCTCGCCTTTTGCCAACGACGATCGACCGCCCCTATCCCGCGTCCCGTCCCACCGCCGTGCAGGCGAGCTTGCCGGCCTCGACCGTTTCGCGGCGGGAGCGCAGCGGTGAGAGAAGACGACCTCCCACCTTGCGCAGGCCGCCCAGCAGACCCCGCCCCAGGCTGGTGGCCAGGGTGCGCTTCACGGCATGGAACCAGGCCCCGGAACGCCACGTCTCCCAGGTTCACGACGAACCTCCGCGCATAGTCCGCGGCGGCCGTCCCATCGCGCAGCACGAAGCGGACCTCACCGACGAGGGCTGCGCGAATCGCCTCGGGAGTCTCCCCTTGGCTCGCGAGATCCATGTCCAGGTCGATCAGACCGGCCCACGGCTCCTCTCCACTTCGCTGCGCGGCTCCCAAGCCAGGGCGGCCAGCTGCGCCCGCGCCTTGTCCATGGATTCCCGGTACTCGGCCTCGGGGACCGAGTCCGCCACGATGCCCCCGCCCACGTGGACGTGTGCGCGACCGCCTTCGAGCAGCACGGCGCGGATCACCACCGAAAGGTCTGCGCCGCCGCGCGCGTCGAGGTAGCCGAGGGCTCCGGAGTACACGCCTCGCCGACAACGCTCGAGGTGCGCGAGCAGGGACATGGCCGCGATCTTCGGCGCCCCGGTCATCGAGCCCGGCGGGAAGCAGGCTCGGACGGCGTCCAGAGCGTCGCAGCCGGGACGCAGGCGCCCACGGATCGTGGAGACCATCTGGAAGACCGTCGCGTAGGGCTCGATGGCCATGAGCTCGGGGACGTGTACGCTGCCCACGCTGCAGACCCGCCCGAGATCGTTGCGCATCAGATCCACGATCATGAGGTTCTCGGCCCGATCCTTCTCGGAAGCCGAGAGCGCCCGCCGTAGCGCGCGGTCCTCGTCGGGGATGGACCCTCTCGGCCGCGTGCCCTTGATGGGTCGGCTCTCCACCGAACCGTCGTCCGAGACGCGAAGGAAGCGTTCGGGCGAGCTCGAGACGACCGAGACCCCGGGCAGCTCCAGACAGGCGGCGAAGGGCGCAGGGTTGAGCCGGCGCAGACGGCGGTGGAGCGCGAGGGCGTCCCCGTCGAAGCGCGCCGTAAGACGCTGGGTGAGACAGGCCTGGTAGACGTTACCAGCCCCGATCTCCTCGAGGATCCGGGTCACGGTCTTGGCGTAGCTCGCTTCGTCGAAGTCTCGATGGACGGGCAGGCTCGCCGCAAGCTCCTCGAGCTCGGCTTGTGTCGGGAGCTCCGTCGGCTGGGGCTGGCAGGCCGGGGCCGCGGCGGCCATTCCGGCGCGGGTCTCGCAGGCGAGGGCCTCGGCGGTCGCCCGCGCGCGAACCTCCGCCTCCTGGGCCGAGGCCCCGAAGCCGAGCCCGCAGGCGAACAGCCGCCGATCCAGGTGATCGAAGGCGAGGACCCGGTCCACGAAGAGCAGCGCGACGTCGGGAAGCGCGAGCCCCTCCACGGGAGGGGGCGGTAGGCGCTCGAGAGAGCCGCCAAGCTCGTAGCCGAACACTCCCACGGCCCCACCGCAGAACGGAGGCGCGCCGTCGGGAACGCAGGCGGGGCGCCCCGGAAGACAGGCGCGGACGGCGTCGAGGGGATCCGCCTCGAAGCGCCACCGACCGGGTTCGAGATCGGGGCGCACCCCTCGGCGAACCTCGAGCTCGGCGCGACGCCCGAAGCAGCGCAGCACCAGGTAGGGATCCGCGCCCGCGAAGGAGTAGCGACCCCGGGGCGGGCCCGGGAGGCTGCTCTCCAGGAGCCAGGGGTGCGCTCGGCGCCAGAGAGGCTCGGCGAGCTGGAGCACCGAGCTCGGCGGGGGCAGCTGGCGAACGGCCAGCGCGACGGGCAGGCCGGGCCGGAGGGTGGGAGGGAGGGTCACCGGGCCGGGCAGGCTACCAGACGCGGAGGGAGCCGTCCGCTGCCAGGGTATACTGCGGCCCCGATGACCGCGTTCCCCGAAGCCCGCATCGTCGACCTGCCCCCGCTGCGTCTGCACGGCGGAGCCGAGGAGCCCGGGCTCCGCCTCGCCGTGCACGAGCTCGGCGAGGGTCCCGCCGTCGTGCTGTGTCACGGTTTTCCCGAGCTCGCCTGGTCGTGGCGCCACCAGCTCGGTGCGCTGGCCGCTGGCGGCTACCGCGCCATCGCACCGGACCAGCGGGGCTACGGCAAGAGCGAACGTCCGCAGCCCATCCCGGCCTACGACATGCACCACCTCTGCGGCGATCTGGTCGGGCTGCTGAACGCCCTCGAGATCGAGAAGGCCGTCTTCGTCGGACACGACTGGGGGGGCTTCGTGGCCTGGGCGATGCCCCTCCTCCATCCCGAGCGTTGCAGCGGGGTCGTGGGCGTCAACACGCCGTACCTGCCTCGAAGCATCGTCCCGCCCACCCAGATGATGCGCGCGCTCGTCGGCGGCGCGGACGAGAAGCTGTATCTGCTCTGGTTCCAGCAGCCGGGGGTGGCGGACGCGGTGCTCGGCCGCCACACCCGCCGGGTGTTCGAGGTGATCCTGCGCCGAGGTGCACCCCCAGAAGAGGTCGCCGCGCGCATGGCCGAGCAAGAGCTCGACATGAACCCCTTCCGGCGCATCGAAGAGCTCGAGCCCCTGGGCGAGGCCTTCCTCACCCCCGCAGAGCTCGAGGTCTACGTCGAGACCTTCGAGCGAACCGGCTTCACGGGCGGCATCAACTGGTACCGCAATCTCGACCGCAACTGGGAGACGATTCCAGGGCTGGGGATCGAGAAGATCCCGGTGCCGAGCCTCATGGTGACGGCCCAATGGGACCAGGCGCTGCGGCCCGAGATGGCGGCAGGCATGCCGAGCCTCGTCCCCGATCTCGAGATGGAAACGATCGAGAAGTGCGGACACTGGACGCAGCAGGAGAAGCCGGAGGAGCTCAACCGGATCCTGCTCGACTGGCTCCACCGCCGGATCCGGTGAGCGGCTGGCCGTGGCCCTAGCCCCGCCCGGCGGCGGTGCCCAGGGATCGTCGCACTCCCGCTACCCGAGCTACGTCCTCGGCGTCCTCGTCGCGGTCTACGTCCTCAACTTCCTCGACCGCCAGATCGTCACGATCCTCGCGGAGGAGATCAAGGCGGATCTCGATCTCCGGGACGCCGAGCTCGGCTTCCTCTACGGAACCGCCTTCGCGGTGTTCTACGCGCTGTTCGGCATTCCGCTGGGGCGGCTTGCCGACGTCTGGAACCGGCGCACCCTGATCTCCCTGGGCCTCGGGGTGTGGAGCCTGATGACCGCGGCTTCGGGCCTCGCGCGAAACTTCGGGCAGCTCGCGGTCGCGCGGGTGGGAGTCGGCGTGGGGGAAGCCAGCGCGAGCCCGGCCGCCTACTCGATGCTCTCCGACTACTTCCCCCCGGCCCGCCGAGCCACCGTGCTCGCCATCTACTCGAGCGGCATCTACCTCGGAGCCGGACTCTCCCTGATGATCGGCGGCCAGGTGGTGGAGCGCTGGAACGCCGCCTACCCCCACGGCGGCCCGTTCGACCTGGCGGGCTGGCAGGTCGCCTATCTGGTCGTGGGTCTCCCGGGGCTGCTGTTGGCCGCGTGGGTCCGCACGCTGCGCGAGCCGCGCCGGGGGCAGGCGGAGGGCATCGAGACGCCCGCCGAGCCTCACCCGTTCCGAGAGTTCCTGCGCGAGCTGCGTGCCGTACTGCCACCTCTCACGGTCGTCCACCTGGTGCTAGCAGGAGGGGGGCGGGCTGCCCTGCTTCGCAACCTGCTGATGGCCGGCGGCGTCGCCGGGAGCGCCACGCTCCTGGTGCTCGTCACCGGCGACCTCTGGCAGTGGGTGGCGCTCGGCGTGGGCCTCTACGCGACGGCTTCCTGGATGCAGGCACTTCGGCTGCGGGACCCGCCCACCGCGCGCCTGGTTCTCGGCTCCCGCTCCCTGGTGCTGGGCTCCGTCGGCTTCTCGCTCCTGGCCTTCTCGGGCTATGGACTCGGCGCCTGGACACCGCCCTACTTTCTGCGCTTCCACCAGGTGGACCTGGGCTCCGTGGGCTTCGTGCTCGGAGGCACGGCCGCGGCGGCGGGATGGCTGGGGGTCACGGTGGGCGGC
>JBDLIK010000378.1:0-4163 GCA_039714895.1 Myxococcota bacterium
GCAGGCCCTCGAAGACACCGCCCGGGTCGGGGGCCGATCCTCGCGGTGCCGGCGGCGGGGTGGGCGGGCCGTCCAGGATGGCGAGCACCTCCTCGGCGTGCTCCCCCGCCTCGGGCGCCGCACCTCGCACGCCGATCCGGTGCCGGCTCGAGCGGGCGAAGGCCGAGGGCAGCTCGAGCTGTCGCCCGGGCTCCGGCGAGGGTACCGAGGCGAAGAAGTCGCGGGAGCGCAGCTGCTCGTGCTCCAGGACCTCCCGCGCGTCGTTGCAGGGCGCCAGCAGGATGCGCCGGCCCAGGGCCTCCTGGTAGAGCTCCCGCAGGGTCTGCGTCCGGAAGAACGCACCGAAGGCTTCTTCGAGCCGCTGGATCTCCGGCTCCGAGAGCGTGTTGTGGTTGTAGCGGGACCAGTCGAGCTGCTGGAGCCAGACCGGCGCCAGGTCCCGCTCGACCATCAGCTTCACCGTGGCCACCAGGTTGGGGATGCGCGCCGGGCCGCCGCGCAGGCCGAAGGTCACATGGCCGTCCCGGGCGGGCCAGATCTCGCGGGTCCGGCCGGTGCGGGCGCCCCCGCGCCGCGGCACCCGCCCGCTGCGCGCGAACTGACCGGGCCCGCCGAGCAGGGTGGCGAGCTGACACTCCTGAAGCGAGACGTCCACGTGCTGGCCGTACCCGCCGTGCTCCCTCGCGTAGAGCGCCATCACGATGCCGAGGGCGGCCTCGGGCGCCGCGTGGAACGCGGAGGTGGGCGCGCTGCAGCGCAGCGGCGCCCGGTCCGGGTCTCCGGTGAGGGCGGCGTTCCCTCCCATGGCAACGACGATGAGATCGCTGGCCCGGTGGTGGGCGTACGGACCGTCGGACCCGAACGGGGTGACGCTGCAGTGCACCAGAGCGGGAGCCTCGCGCTCGAGCCGATCCCGGCCGAGTCCGCGCGCTGCGAGCCAGCCCGGTGGGAAGCACTCCAGCATCACGTCGGCCCGGGTGCAGAGCGCAACGAGGGTCTCCCTTCCTTCGAGCGTCTCGAGGTCGAGGAATGCGCTCTTCTTGCTCGCGTTGCCCGCGAGCCAGCGCAGGCTCGTCTCTCGCCCCGCCGCTCCGAGCCGCGGCCCGCGCCGCCGGTCCGGATCTCCACCGGGCGGCTCGAGCTTGAGGACCTCCGCACCGAGCTCGGCGAGGATGCGCCCGGCCAGAAAGCCGGACGCATCGGTCAGGTCGAGAACGCGAAACCTCGAGAGCACCCACCGCCTCCGGGGCAGAGGGGCGGCGCTACGGCCTGGGGGCCTTCCCTCACCCGATCTGACACTCCGTCAGAAACACTACCACAGCCCGTCGGCGCCCCCGCTCTCGGCCCGGCGGGCTGTGATAGCGTGCCCGCGCCGCCCCGGAAGCCCGCCGCGGCGGGGGAGATCCGCCGTGCACGTGCGCGAGCTCTTCGACCTGACCGGCCGTACGGCGCTGGTGACCGGTGGCGGACGGGGACTCGGCCGGCACCTGGCGCTGGGGCTCGCGGAGGCCGGCGCCGACGTGGTGGTCGCCTCCCGCAAGCTCCCGAACTGCCAGGCCGTCGCGGGCGAGATCGAGAAGCTCGGACGGCGTGCGTTGGCCTGCGAGGTGGACCTGGCGAGCCCGGAAGCCATCGAGGCCCTGGTGGCGCGCGCGCTCGGCGAGTTCCCGCAGCTCGATGTCCTGGTCAACAACGCCGCCCTGCTGTGGGGTGCACCGACCCTCGAGTACCCGCTGGAGGCGTGGGACCGGGTCTTCGCCGTCAACGTGCGCGGGCTCTGGCGGCTCTCCCAGCTGGTGGCCCGACACATGAAGGAGCAGGGCGGAGGCAGCATCATCCACGTGAGCTCCTACTCCGGGCTGCGCGGCGCCACCGAGGAGGAGATGCCGGCCATCGCCTACAACGCCAGCAAGGGCGCGGTGATCACGCTGACCAAGGACATGGCCATCAAGCTCGCTCGCCACGGCATCCGGGTCAACGGCATTGCCCCAGGCGCCTTCGACACCGACATGATGGAGCACCTGCGACGAGATCCCGAGCGCCTGAGTCGCTACCTGGCCACGGTCCCCCTGGCTCGGGCCGGAGGAGAGGACGACATCAAGGGGGTGGTCGTCTTTCTCGCGAGCCGCGCCTCGGCGTACGTGACGGGACACACCCTGATCGTCGACGGGGGCACCACCGCCGGCTGAGAGCCGACGGGGCCGGCTGCTGCCCGCGGCTCAAGGACCCGGAACGAAGGTCTCGTCCGAGATCAGCCTTCCCAGGGCCGTGGGCTTGCCCATCTCCACCTTGTGCTGGTCCGCGGTGAGCCAGTGGCCGAGCTGGGTCGTGTACTGCGGGCTGGCGGCGTTCTCGGAGGGCCCGCCGGGGGTCACGTTGAAGCCTCGGATCGCCGTGCCCCCGGCAATCCCTCCCTCGCCGACGTAGCGCCGCACCGGTCCACCCCCGAACTTGAACGAGTTCTCGCGATCGGCCCGGGCGCTGAAGCCGGAGGCGTTGACCACCTCGTAGCCGCCATCGCGCGCCACACCGGTGAGCTCCGCCGACAGGTCGTCGAAGCCGCCGGCGGGCGGCACCGAGAGGCTCGGAGTCGTCGGATGATCGAAGGTGATCCGGTGCAGACGACCCCAGCGGTAGTCGTCCTGGTTCGTCGAGTTTCCGAAGGCGTTGGCGAACTCGTCCGAGGCGAGGGCATCGAGGGCGGAGCGCAGCGCCAGGAGGAGCGTAGCGTCCCGGCGGTCCTCCGCAGAACCCAGCGCGCTGGGCTCGGAGAAGAAGTCGACCCCCGAGGCCCCCACGCCGGTGAAGGGCTCCTGGGCCAGCAGGTGATGGGTCGCCTTGAGGGAGTCTCCGGAGCCCACTCCCGAGAGGCCGAGATCGCTGAGCGTCTGGTCCACCACGCGCTGGATCAGCTTCGCCCGCCAGACGTTGTAGATCGTCGCCGCGACGCTCGCATCGTGCTCCTTCTTCGGCACCGCCCGCGTGCGAACACCGTTCACATCGTGGGCATCGTAGCCCTCGGGGATGCCCGTGGGCGTCGAGAAGTCCCAGGCCGCCAGGCGATGGGCCGCCTCGGCGATCTCCGCATCCGCGGCGAAGCCCGCCAGCTCCGTGGGAGCTCCGGCACGCCCACCCCGGTCGAATGCTTCCAGCAGGAACGGCGTCATCAGCTCCGCGTCGAGCTGCTGGGTGTTCGCCTGGAAGGCCTGCATGTCGTTCACGGAGATCTTCCTGCCGTCTTCGAGCGCATCGCGCAGCAGCCGCGTGATGCGGCCGGCGCGCAGGCCGTTGGAGTAGGCGGGGTTCAGGTAGTAGATCGCGTTCGGATGCGTCTTCCGCTTCTGGTTGAGCGGATCGTTGTCCAGCGTCGTGCCCACGGGATCGTTGTTGGCGTTGGCGAAGAAGCCGTTCGCCGGGTTGATGGTCTGGGGCATCTCGTCGAAGGGGAGGACCGCGTACGGGATCGCCTGGCCCTGGGAGCGCGCCGGGTCGGGCACCCAGTTGGCGGGGCCCGAGCCGTCGCGGACCATGAAGGGCGGCGTGCCGGACACGAACCCCTGCTCCAGGTCCTTTCGCAGGGGCAGCTCCGCGCTGCTGAAGTAGGCGAGGTTGCCCTCCACGTCGGCGTAGGCCCAGTTCTGGGAGCCCACGTCGAAGTCCTGGAGCCCCTCGATGAACTCGTCGAGGTTCCGAGCCCGGTTCCAGCTGAGGAAAGTCTGGACCTCGCGGGTGGCATGGAAGCCGGTGTACTGGAGAATGAGCACGTCCGTCTCACCCCCTTGCCCGATCACGCCGGGATCCGCGATGAAGATCACCGGCCCGTGGCTGCGGAAGGGCACGGTGACGATCAGGTTGTCGGGAAGGTTGATTCCGGCATTGACGACGTGGTCATTGATGCCGTCATCCGGGATGTTCTTCCGGTAGCTGGCGAACTCGAGCACGGCGGGATGGATCACACCATCGGACTCGATGCAGGCGAGGGATCCGACAGCGATGCACTCGGGAGCAAAGACGAGCCCGCGATCGAGGAAGATGTCGGTGACGTCCATCGGATTCGTGGTGGCACCCCAGCTGATGCGTTCGTTCTGGCCGAGAATCACGCCGGGCGCGCCGGGAAAGCCGACCCCGCTCACGTTCATCGGGCCCGCCTCGGGGTCGTCTGC
>JBDLIK010000379.1:0-4154 GCA_039714895.1 Myxococcota bacterium
CGCATGATCGAACAGGGGTGCTCGGGGGATGCCGATTGGACCACGATCCAGGAGGCGATGGCCCGGGCGCAAGCCTCGCTCCGCCTGGGGGGCAGTTGCTCGGCGACCCTGCGTCGCAACTCCCCGAGAAGAAAGTGGTAGAGGGCTGGAGGCGCCGCCCGGATTCGAACCGGGGATCAGGGATTTGCAGTCCCATGCCTTACCACTTGGCCACGGCGCCCGGCCGGAGGGGACCCCCGGAGGCCCCTTGAGTACCGTGCGGCCGGTGCCCCGTCAAACCTTGCGGGGGTCCGTCCCCGACGCGAGCCCGGGGAGCGGATGCGAAGCCCTGGCCATCTGCAGGCACGGCCCTTCCTCGCCTTCCTCCACCGCCTGGAGGAGCTCCGCCTGGGCGGCGTGGGAGAAGCGGGCCGCGAGCCCGCCGGGCACAAGCTCGCGCTTGACGGTGCACAGCAGGGCTCCGTCCCGAGGAGACGGCCGCAGGCTGGCGGGGTCGAGTAGGTCGCGGCTGCCGTCGGAGAGGCGCACGCTGCCGATCTCGAGATCGACCTCGCGCACGAAGAAGCCCGCCTCCTCCACCTCGATCTGGCCCCGGAAGCGGCCGAGCTGGACCACGTAGCGCGCCTCGCCGGGCAGCCAGCGCACCGCGCGGTCGAAGGCGCTGCGCAGCCGGGGGTGGGTGATGGGGATGCCCTCATGGGTCCAGGAGCCGTCGTGATGCAGCACCAGCCCGAAGGGTCGCAGGGGCGGAGGCCCGGCGTGGCCCTCCCCGTCCACTACTCGGGCAGCGGCTCGGAGTGGACACTTCCGTCCGGGAGGGTGACGAAGACGCCGAGGAAGTCGTAGCGGTTCCAGAGCACCACCCGTTCACCCTCCTCGCCGTGGCCCGGAGGGTAGACCCACTTCTCGTTCCAGCGCTGGCCATGCTCCTCGTGGACCCGCGGATCGTTGACGCTGCCGATCTGATCGGTGGGATCGCCGAGCAGACTGGAGACGTGGGCGCGGTCCGGCCGGCGTTCGCTCATTGGTAGGGTCCTATGGGTGCGCACGCTGCTCCATTCTTATGAACTACGCTCGGCTTCGCCTCGCTGCGCGCGCCTCCGGCGCTTGCTTATGAACTACGCTCGGCTTCGCCTCGCTGCGCGCGCCTCCGGCGCTTGCTTATGAACTACGCTCGGCTTCGCCTCGCTGCGCGCGCTTCGCGCTTGCATCACCGATCGCACTCCCCTCCGATCATGTTCACGAAATCGAAGGTGGGAATGATGTCGGCGAGCAGCAAGCCGCGCACCATCAGCGGCAGGGGCTGGGTGTTGAGCAGGCTCGGCGGCCGGCAGCGCACCTTCCAAGGCACCGCGGACCCATCGGAGACGAGGTAGAAGCCGAGCTCCCCGTTGGCCGACTCGATGGCGAAGTAGCCTTCGCCGGCCGGCACCCGGGGCCCCTCGGTCACCGACTTGAACTGCTGAATGAGCTCCTCCATGTGATTGAAGACGCGGCCCTTGGCGGGCCAGCGCACCCGCGGGTCGTCCACGTTCACCGGGCCCGGGCCGAGGGCCAGCAGGCGCTCCAGGCACTGCTCGATGATCCGCAGGCTCTGGTGCATCTCCTCGACGCACACGAGGTAGCGGTCGTAGTTGTCCCCCACCTCGCCGATGGGGATGTCGAAGTCGATCTGGTCGTAGACGAGGTAGGGCTCCTGCTTGCGCAGATCCAGGGGGACCCCTGCGGCCCGCAGCAGCGGGCCCGTCACGGCATAGGCCAGACAGTCTTCCCGGGAGATCATCCCGGTGCCCTTCAGGCGGTCGACGAAGATGCGGTTGCTGGTGACGACGCTGTCGAAATCCGAGAGCAGCTGGCGGATGCGGGCCAGGTTCTCGCCGCAGGCCGCCGGGAATGCCTCCGGCAGGTCGTGCTTCACGCCTCCGATGCGGACGTAGTTGGAGGTGACCCGTGCCCCGCAGAGGATCTCCTGGAGATCCCAGCAGAGCTCGCGGGCCTCGATTCCGTAGAGGAATGGGGTCATGGCCTGGAGTTCGAGGCAGGCGGCCCCGCAGCGGGTCAGGTGGTCGCCCACCCGGGAGAGCTCTCCGGCCAGCACCCGCAGCCACTGGCACCGTTCCGGCGTCTCGAGGTCGAGGAGCTTCTCCACGGCCATGCAGAAGCCCAGGTTCGCCAGGATCGCCGAGTTGTAGTTGAGACGATCGGTGTAGGGGATCGCCTGGTACCAGGTGCCGCTCTCGCATTCCTTCTCGAAGCCGCGATGCAGATATCCCACCTGCACGTCGAGGTCCACCACGCTCTCGCCGTCGAGCTCGATCAGGAACTTGACCGTGCCGTGGGTGGCTGGATGGGAGGGACCCATATTGAGGATCTGGTGCTCGGTGTGGAGATCGCGCTCGAGATCGTCGGCGGCGGTCTCGCGGGGCCGGTCCGTGATGGAGGTGGAACGCATGGCCATGGCCTAGTTCCTCGGACCGATGAGGGGCTGACGCTTCTCCTTCGCGTAGTCCTTGCGCAGGGGATGGCCATCGAACTCGTCGTAGAGCAGGAGCCGACGCAGATCGGGATGATTGCGGAAGCCCACGCCGTAGAGGTCGAAGGCCTCCCGCTCCATCCAGTTGGCCGAGGGGTAGACGTCCACCACCGAGTCCACCTCGCAGGCCTCCTCGGACACCCCCACCTTGATGCGCACCCGGTGGTTCTGCCGCACGGAGTAGAGGTGGTAGACGACCTCGAAGCGGGGCTCGCGCCCGAGATGATCCACCGCGGTGAGATCGACGAGCATCTCGAAGTCGAGACCCTCACCGTCGCGCAGCAGCGTCAGGACCTCGACGATCCGCTCATGCGCCACCGTCGCGGTGGCATCCCCGCGATGGGCGTGGGTCTCGAGAACCGCCTCGGGCAGCTCCGCGAGGAGCCGTGCCAGCGCCGCTCTACCGTGGTCCTGCATCAGCCCTCCGCGCCCTGCCCGGAGGCTTGGGTGCGTTCGTACTCTGCTCGCAGGAAGTCGAGGCGCCGCTCCAGCAGGGGGGCCGGAACCAGCAGGTCCTTCTTGTGGAAGAGCATGGAGGCACGGTCGAAGCCGGCGATCTCCACCTCCCGGCTCATCACGATCGCCTCCTCGGGGCAGGATTCCTCGCAGAGCCCACAGACCATGCAGCGCGACATGTCGATGTCGAACTCCACGGGGTAGCGCTCGATGCCGGCATTCTCGAGCTCGCCGGGAAGGATCGTGATGCAGTCCGTGGGGCAGGCGAACTCGCACAGCCCACAGGCCACGCAGCGAGGCTTGCCGTCCTCGAGCGCCACCAGCACGGGCATCCCCCGGAAGGCATCGGGGAAGTCGAGCGTCTCCTCGGGGAACTGGACGACGAAGGTCTTCTTGCTGCCCCGGATGTAGCCGAAGAGATTGCGGAAGAAGTAGCCGGCGGTAATCGTCAGGCCCTTCAGGATGGCGGGCAGATACAGCCGCTCCTGCCATCCGAGCTTCTCGCGTCGTCGGACCGTGATCACCCTGCCCGGCATGCGGGCGCAGTATAGAGACCGGATTCCCCTCCGGCGAGGAGGCGCAGATGCCTCGGAAATGCATCGGCGATGGCGTGGCGGGCGCGGAGGGCGAGGTCTGCGGGGCTGGCGTCTTCGCCCTCGCGCGAGACGGAGGTCATCTCGATGTCGGACAGGCCACAGGGCACGATGGCTTCGAAGCCCGACAGGTCGACGCTCAGGTTGAGCGCGAAGCCGTGGTGGCTCACCCAGCCGCGCAGCCCGATCCCGATGGAGGCGATCTTGCGCTGGGGAGCGCCCGCGACGAAGACCCCGGTGAGCCCCGGCCGGCGGGTCCCGGCCACGCCGAGGCGGGCCAGGGTTTCGATCAGGGCGGCCTCCTGGAGGCGCAGGAAGCGGTGGACGTCGGGCCGACCTCGGGCGGCGAGGTCGACCACCGCGTAGCCCACCAGCTGGCCGGGGCCGTGATAGGTGACGTCGCCGCCACGGGAGACGCGATGAACCTCGACGCCCCGGGCCGCCAGACTGGCGCGATCCAGCCTCAGGTTCGCCTCGTCTCCCCGCCGCCCGAGCGTGACCACCGGCGGGTGCTCCAGCAGCAGCAGCCGGTCGGGAATCTCCCCCCGACGCCGAGCCTCCACCGTCTCCCG
>JBDLIK010000380.1:0-4148 GCA_039714895.1 Myxococcota bacterium
CCCGACGGAGAGGATCTCGGCGCCCGGGTCGACGCCTGCCTGAAGAAGGTCGAGGGCCTGCTGCGCAAGCGTGGGGCCCCTGGCGCGAGCGATGCCGCTCTGGGGCGTCTGGCCCAGCGAACTTCTCGCCTGCTGTGGGAGACCGATCTCTCCATGCAGCTGCTCGGCCGCATCCGGCGTCAGCACCTGGAGCTCCGCCGGGAGCTCCAGTCCATCGTGCGCCAGAAGCGGGGCCTGGATTCCAAGCGCCGGGAGCCGCGCAGCGAAGCCGGCCGCAGCCGGCGCCTGGTGAGACTCAAGGAGCTCGCGGAGCGCCGGGCGGTCATCGAGGCCCAGGCGGGCATCCCCGCAGAGGAGTACCTGAGCGCGCTGTCCAACATGGAGGAGGCCTGGGATCGCCTGGCCGACTTCAAGAACCGCTTCGTGCAGCACAACCTGAAGCTCGTCGTTGCCATCGCCAAGGACTTCCGGAACATGGGCATTCCCTTCCAGGATCTGATCCAGGAGGGAAACATCGGGCTGATCCGGGCGGTGGAGAAGTTCGAGTATCAGCGAGGGCACAAGTTCTCCACCTACGCGGTGTGGTGGATCCGGCAGGCGCTGATCCGTGCCATCCAGAACCACTCGCGGACGATCCGGATCCCGAGCCACGTGCACGACACGCTGCTCAAGTACTACCGGGCCTACAACGGGCTGGAGAAGCAGCTGGGCCGCGAGCCGACCACCCGGGAGATCGCCCGGACCATGGACATCCCCGTGGAGCGGGCCGAGCAGCTCGAGCGCATGGTGCGTGAGCCGGTGAGCCTCGAGAAGGAGGTACCGGGGACGGATTCGAAGAAGATCCAGGACATCGTCAAGGATCCGAATCCGGTGTCGCCGGTGAACGGGATGGACCACTCCCGGCTGGAGCGGGCCGCCGAGGACTCGATCAGCACGCTGTGCGAACGCGAGCGCAACATCCTGCGCTGGCGGTTCGGGCTGAAGGGCGAGCGCGAGCACACCCTCGAGGAGATCGGGGGCAAGCTGGGGCTCTCCCGCGAGCGGGTCCGTCAGCTCGAGGCCCGCGCCCTGGCCAAGCTGCGCAGCTCGGAGAACCGCAACCGCCTCGAGGTGTTCACCCACGAGGCGGAAGAGCTGCACTAAGGCCGGAAGGTCTTACTGCAGCAGCGTGAGGTCGTAGACGAGCTTCCCGGATTCGACGAGCTCGTTGCGGCGCTCGTCGAGCCAGGACTGGGTGAGCTGCCCGACCCGGAGGCTCTCGAGCCGCTCGCGCTCGGCGGGGATCTCGGCCTCGAGCTCCGCCTCGCTGGGCGCGCTTCGCTCCAGCAGCTGGATCAGGACCAGGCGGTCCCCGACCTCGAACACCTGGCTCGAGCTCGGCTGCGGCTCGCTGAGGGTGAAGGCCGCCGTCATCACCTCCGGGGCCGCTCCGAGCCCGGGGATGTAGCTGTCGGGGCGTCGGCGGAGCGGGTCGGGTCGCTCCAGGCTGAGCCCGGCGGATCGCGAGGCGTCCACCAGGCTCTCGCCGCCGTCCACCGCTGCCGCCAGGGCGTTGGCCTGGCTCTGCGCCTGCTCCCGGGCGCGCTCGTCGCCGAGGAGCTCCCGGGCGAGCTTGCTCCTCACGTCCGAGAAGGGGACGGCTCCCGGCTCGCGCCGCTCCTCCACCCGCAGCAGATGGAAGCCGGCCGAGGTGCGGACCAGCTCGCTCTCCTCGCCCGCCTGGAGGTCGAAAGCCACCGCCTCGAGGGCGGGAGACAGCTGTCCGCCGCGCTCGACGAAGCCGAGATCCCCGCCCGCGGCCTGGGTGCCCTCGTCCTCGCTCACCTCCAGCGCCACTTCCACGAAGGCCGCCCCCTCCTGGATCCGGGCCCGGGCCGCCTCGGCCCGCTCCCGAGCCCCGGCGACCTCCTCCTCCCCCGCGTCCTCGTCCACCTGGAACAGGATGTGCCGTACCCGAACCGACTCCGCCCGTTCATAGTCTTCGATCCGCTCCTCGTAGAGATCCCGGACCCGGGACTCATCCTCCCGGACGAGCGCTTCGACCTCTTCCTCGGAGACCGTCGCGTCCCCGCCGGGGCTCTTCAGGTCGAGGCTCACGTAGGCGAGGCTCACCTCCTCCTGCCGATGGAGCAGCGCTTCCCGCGCCTCCTGGTCGCTCACTGCCAGACTCTCGAGGAAGAGCCGCTGAAGCTTGCGGGCCAGCAGGTCCATGCGCAGCAGCTCTACGAAGCGTCTCTCGCTTCCGAACTCGCTCTCTGCGAAGTAGACGATGTCCTCGCTGCGAAGACGCCCGTTCTCGTCGATGGCGCCCGGGTAGACCCGCTTCACGTGGTCCCGGATCTCCTCGTCGCTGACGGCGAGCCCGAGACCCTCGGCCTCGCGGGCGCGCAGGGCCTGACTCACCAGGATGTTGGCCGCGAGCGAGTCGAGCTGCGCGCTGGCCGCGTCGCTGTCGTAGGCGTCTCCCAGGACGCGTCGGTACTCGTCCTCCTGAATGCGTCGCACCCGGTTGACGTCGCGGGGATCGAATCGGAACTCGTCCACCCCGACCACCACCGGCGGCCCTGCGGAGAGGGTCGGCGAGCCGGCGCCCACGAAGACGGTGAAGACCAGGCCGACGCCGATGATCACGATCCACATGATCCAGCGCTGGCTGCGACGAAGGACCTCGAGCATGACTCCCCCTGGGCGCTTCCGGACCCGCCTCCGGCCGGTCCCCCCGCTGGGCTGCCTCCGGCGTCCGGCCCCGGGACCCCTCAGGCGGGCGCGGGCGTCGGTCGAAACGTACGAAGGCGGCGGGGGATCGCCAGGGTACGGGTCGAGCCGAGAGGGATCAAGATTGAACGGCGTTTGCGCCTTGAACCTTCCCAGGGGGGCTGTTAGGATCGCCTCGGGGTGCGTAGCGAAGAAACGCCCCGCGAAATCGGATACTTGCGGGTCTGGCTACCACCTCGAGCAAAGTCTCGCGCTCAGGGAGGCGGACCCCGTGATCCTCGATCAGATCCTCGGCTGGTTCTCCAACGACCTCGCCATCGATCTCGGTACCGCCAACACCCTGGTCTACATCCGCGGCAAGGGGATCGTCTGCTCCGAGCCCAGTGTGGTGGCGGTCTGCAAGGACCGTCGGGGTCCCGACAAGGTCCGCGCGGTGGGCAAGGAGGCGAAGGAGATGCTCGGGCGGACGCCCGGCAACATCGTCGCCATCCGACCGATGAAGGACGGGGTGATCGCGGACTTCGAAGTCACCGAGGCGATGCTCCGCTACTTCATCGCCCGGGCCCACAACCGCTCGAAGCTGATCCGGCCGCGCATCGTCGTCTCCGTACCGTCGGGAATCACCCAGGTGGAGCGTCGGGCCGTTCGGGAATCAGCCATGTCCGCCGGAGCGCGAGAGGTCTACCTGATCGAGGAGCCCATGGCCGCGGCCATCGGTGCAGGTCTGCCCGTGACCGAGCCTTCGGGGAACATGATCGTCGACATCGGTGGCGGCACCACCGAGGTGGCCGTCATCTCTCTCTCGGGCATCGTCTACTCCAACTCGACCCGCGTCGGCGGCGACAAGATGGACGACGCGATCATCAACCACGTCAAGCGCAAGTACAACCTGCTGATCGGTGAACGCACGGCCGAGCGGATCAAGATCAAGATCGGGACGGCCTTCGCCACGGACGACGTCGTGTCCATGGAGGTGAAGGGCCGCGATCTCATCGCAGGCGTCCCGCGCACCCTGGAGCTCAAGTCGGACGAGGTGCGGGAGGCGCTGGCGGAGCCGGTGAACGCAGTGGTGGAGAGTGTCAAGATCGCGCTGGAGCGGACCCCCCCCGGAGCTGGCGGCGGACATCGTGGACAAGGGCATCGTCATGGTCGGGGGAGGCTCGCTGCTGGCGAACCTGGATGTGCTGCTGCGTGAGGCCACGGGCCTGCCGGTGATGCTGGCCGAGGACCCCCTGACCGCCGTTGCTCACGGCACCGGCCGGTGCCTGGACGAACTCCGCCTCCTTCGAGATGTGACGATTCAGTCCTGACGGGTCGGGACAGGGGGGCTCGGATGCCGCGTGGATCCGGGCTGGTCCCCAAGGGGGACCCGACGAAGGCACCGCGGGGGGCATGCTGGAGATTCTGTACAGGCTGGGGATCCCGCTCGTCCT
>JBDLIK010000381.1:0-4147 GCA_039714895.1 Myxococcota bacterium
CGCCGCCGTCCGCGAGCGCCCGGAACAGCCCGAGCCGATCGCCGAGATGGATCAGTGCCGCGGAGGTCGCCCCGGCCATCATGCCGAAGACGTGCTTGACGTAGTCCTTGAGGCGTTCGGGATCCAGGGAGGGGGTCGTCTCGTCCATGTTCATCCGATCTGGTCCAGGTATTCCGAGAGCCCGTAGCCCGTGCGACCTTCGCAGCTCCACTCGGTCATGCCCTCGCTGATGCGGGTCACGCCTCCGTCCTTGCGATTGCGCAGGGGGATCAGCGAGAGCACGCGACCCTCGACCTCCAGGCGAGATCCGTCCGCGCAGGCGAGCCGCAGCCGGAGGTGCTCGTGAACCCGCTCCGGTCCGACGAAGTCGGTCTCCAGCTCGAGCCCGTGCACGGGGACGAGCTCCCGCCCTCGGTGCACGAAGCCCCCTCGTATCTCCGAGCCGTCGCGGGACGCGACCCAGCTACCCATGAAGCCGAAGTCATCGCCAAAGTTCCCGGTGAGCCAGCGATAGAAGGCGGGAGCCTGCCAGCTGCGGGGGCCCCAGGAGTGGTCGCGAAGCCCGAGCCCACGAAACTCATGCTCCTCCTGCCCGATCCGGAGGGTGCCCGTGGCCCGATGGTGCTGCTCGTAGTGACCCCGGGCGAACTGCTGCTCGTGATCGCTGGCGGGCCGTTCGCGTTCGCCCCCCGCCATCGGGCCCACACCTTCGATCTCGAGATCTACCGCCACGGGCACGAAGGGGTTCTCGGTGAAGGCCCGGCGAGGATCGGACATCGCCAGGGGCTCCGCGAGATGGCAGGCCTTGCCACGGCAGGCAATGCGGAGTCGATGGAAGGGCTCGTCGACGTCGAAGCGGATGCCCCCTGCATCGAAGGCGTCGTTGCCGGCGATCTTCGGGCGCTTGAAGTTGAAGGCCACCGACCCGTCGGGACGGTAGAGGCACACGGTGGTCTCGGCATGGCCCTCGTTCGGGCGGTTTCCGACCCGCAGGAATCCCCCCAGACGCCGCTCGGGGTCGAAGAAGTTGAAGTACATGCTCTCGTTGAAGTGGGGCTCTCCGGTGTTGTCGTGCATGAACTCGTCCTGCGGATCCAGGCGCAGGCGGCTGCTCACTCGAGCCATGAAACCCCTCGGGGAAGCGACCCTGCCGGCTCGCGGCTGCGATTGTGCGCCATTCGCGACCCAGCGTCACGCGTCCAGAGAACGGGGGTCGTGGCTATGCTCCGCGGTCATGGCGGCGCCCCTGCATCCCATCGAGGCCTCGGCGCTCCATGCCCGGCGCGAGCGGGTGTTCCTGGTGCTGGCCGGGACCTTCCTCGGCGCCATGGCGATGCTCAACATCGTCGGCATCACGCGCTTCATCCACATCGGCCCCTTGGCGCTGGCGGTGGGGGTGCTCCCCTATCCGCTGACCTTTCTGTGCACCGACCTGATCGGTGAGCTCTACGGCCGCGACCGCGCCCGCTTCGTGGTGATGGTGGGCCTGGGGGTGAATGTGCTCGTCATCAGCACGCTCTGGCTCGCTCAGGCCCTGCCCGCTGTGGCTCCCCAGGCCCAGCCGCCCTGGCAGGTGCTTCACTTCTCGGAGCCCGTGGCCCTGCCCGATGGATCGGTGATGGAGGAGTCGGGAGAGCTCCTCTCGGTGATCTTCGCGCTCACCGCCAGCGCCGTCTTCGCATCCATGGCCGCGTATCTCGCCGCCCAGTTCTGCGACGTCTACCTCTTCCACTTCTGGAAGCGGCTGACCCGGGGACGGCATCTGTGGCTCCGCAACAACGGCAGCACGCTGGTGAGCCAGGGGGTGGACTCGCTGCTCGTCATCTGGATCACCTTCGGAGCGGCCTTCGCCCGCGGCGAGCAGACCCTGGGCACCATGATGACCCTGGTGGCCAGCAGCTACGCGTTCAAGTTCAGCGTGGCGCTGCTCGACACGGCGCCCTTCTATCTGGGCGTACGGCTGCTGGGGCGGTATCTGGAGATCGACCCCATGGCCGAGCACGACGCCGACCTCGAGGAGACCCGATTGTGAGCGGCAAGCGCTAGCGGGCTGCGAGGTGCTGGGCCGGCTCGGCAACGCGCTGGGGCGTGAATTCCTCGGTCTCCGAGAACACCTTGAGGGGCAGCCACTCGCTCACCTGGGAGAGCCGCGGCATCCCGGTGGTCATGGCGCCGGTCGGATCGATCACCCAGGGATCCTGCGAGTCCTCGAACCAGAGCGTCACCATGTGGTGCTGCCCGTCCGAGCGGCGGAAGACGATCGCCCGGAAGACCTCGTCATCCCGGAAGCCGAGATCACGGAGGAAGTGGTAGGAGAGCAGCTCCAGACCGTCGCAGTCCTCGCCGCCCCTCGCGAGGGTCTCCTCCAGGGTCGCCCAGTGGTCGACGGGACCGTCGGGCACGTAGTGGCGGCGGGCTTGCTGCTGGATCCAGCCGGCGAGCTCGCGGGCGAGGATACGCTTGCGCTCGGCGCGGAAGGTCGCGTACTGGCGGCGCAGGCCTGCTTCTCGCAGCTGCGGCTGCTCCGCGTCCTCGCCGCCGGGACCCGACACCGAGGCCGGTGCCGGCGTGCCGAGGCTGGCCCGCTCGCGGGACTGCCACGAAGCAATCTTGGGCGTCCACGGGTCGTCGGCCCGTGGGGTCGCGAAGAACTCGTAGCGGACGGCGCCGGGGGAGAGGCTGGCGCAGCCGAGTCCGAGGGCGATGCCCAGGAGCCCGAAGCGGGCGACGCGAGTGCCGAGACGAGAGCGCTCCATCAGGGGGGCTCTTCGTCGCAGAGCACCGGAAGCTGTAGCGTAACTAGCTGATTTTTATAGTGTAACTAGGCTCTGCGGGAGTTTCCCCGCATGCGCCCTCCGCTGCACGAAGACCTGCCGATGCGTGGACTGGAAGCCGTGCGGCAGTGGTGACGCAGCCCACACTCCCCGCGCTCCGTCCCCCCCGGCAGCGGCGCACACACACGCAAAAAAAGGACGAGCCCAACGAGCGAAGCGGTGCATGCGGGTACCCGCTACCCGCGTGAGGGCACAAGCGGTCGGCTAACGGGCGGAAGCCCGTTAGCCCGGCAGGCCGCAGCGCTTCACGAGGACGAAGAAGACCACGAAGAACCCGATCATGGCGGGAATCCCGCCCGCGACGTAGAGAAGCGAGATCGAATCGCCTCGGCCCTGCTGTTCATCGTCCACGTCGACACCCCTTCCGCTGCAGGCGCGCAGACTAGCGACCCCGCCAACACCCGTCTAGCGCAGGCTGCTAGCGTGCTGCCTCGGGGGACTCCTTGCCGCTTCGACGCAAGCTCGCGGTGATCGCCGTGGTGTACCTCATCGAGGGCTATCCGATGGGGATCTTCGCGGACGTCTGGGGCGTCTACTTCCGCCTCCACGGAGTCTCCCTCGCCGTGATCGGCATGATTTCGGGGCTGCGCCTGGCCTGGTCCGCCAAGGTTCTGTGGTCGCCCCTCATCGACCGCTTCGGCGAGCGACAGAGCTGGATCGCGGGAGCGAACCTCGCGATGGCGGCCGCGCTCGGGGTGCTGGCGTGGAGCGACCCCGAGCCCGATCCCCTGCTGTGGGCGGCGCTGGTTCTGTTCTGTCTGGCGTCGGCGACCCAGGACGTGGCCATCGATGCCTACACGATCGGGTTGGTCGAGGCGGGCGAGGAAGGCCCGGCGAACGCGGGCCGGATCATCGCCTACCGGGTGGCGGTGATCGTCGCGGGCGGGGGCCTCATCCTCCTGGGGAGCGCCTGGGGCTGGCCCCTCGCCTGGACCCTGGCCGCGGGCCTGGCGGTCGTCATGGCCGCGAGCGTGCTGCGCACGCCCCGGGTGGCGGTGCCGGCCGAGGCGCGACGCGAGACCTGGCCGGCCCTGCGGCGCTGGCTGGGCCGTGAAGGCGCGCTCGGGGTGTTCACGTTCGTGTTGCTGTACCGCGTCGGCGACCTGGCGATGGGGCCGATGGTGAAGCCGCTGTGGGTCGACCGGGGAATCTCGCCGGAGGAGATCGCGCTGTGGTCCAACGCGGTCGGCCAGGTGGCGGTGGTGCTGGGAGCGATGCTGGGCGGCTGGTACGTGAACCGGCACGGCATTGGCCGTTCGCTTCTGGTGTTGGGCGTGCTCGCCCTCGCCTCGAACCTGGCATACGCCGCGGCC
>JBDLIK010000382.1:0-4143 GCA_039714895.1 Myxococcota bacterium
GATTCCCAGACGCCGTGCCGCCCGCTTCACATCCCCCGAGCTCTCGGCGAGCGCGCGCTCCAACGCGCAGCGCTCGTACGCCTCGAGAGAGAGCGGGATCCCGGGTGCAGGCGGCGTGGCCAGCGGTCCCGCACGGCCCCGGGCCGCGGACAGGTCGGCCCGCGAGAGGCTGGGCCCACGGGCCAGTGCCAGCGCAGACTCCATGACGTTCTCGAGCTCACGCACGTTCCCCGGCCAGTCCCGTGCCAGCAGATCCGTGAGGGCAACGTCGTCCAGGCCCTCCACCGGACGGCCGGCACGCGCGTGCTTGCGCAGGAAGTGGTGGGCCAGCAGCGGGATGTCCTCCCGGCGCTCGCGCAGGGCGGGAATCTCGATGCGCACCACGTCGAGGCGGTAGAACAGATCCGCTCGAAAGCGCTCCTGGGCGACCATGGCCGTGAGGTCCCGATGGGTGGCGGAGATCACCCGGATGTCCACGGGCACCGCCGCGCCGGCCCCCACCGGTCGTACCTCCTTGTGCTGGAGGGCGCGCAGCAGCCTGGCCTGGACCGAGAGGGGGATCTCTCCGATCTCGTCGAGGAAGATGGTGCCGCCGTGGGCGATCCGAAACAGGCCCGGAGCGCCCACGGCGCCGGTGAAGGCCCCGCGTTCGTGCCCGAACAGCTCGCTCTCGATCACCGTCTCCGGGAGGGCCCCGCAGTCCACCGGGACGAAGGGCCCCTCGCTGCGGGGGCTCGAAGCGTGGATGGCGCGCGCCACCAGCTCCTTGCCGGTTCCGCTCTCGCCGCGGATCAGCACGTGACTCTCGTTGTGCGAGAGGCTCCCGATGGTTCGCACCAGCCCTCGCATGGCGGGCGCCGCGCCCACAAGCTCGGGTCCCTTTCGGTAGCCGAGCTCAGCCTCCAGCTCCCGGTTGCGCCTCACCAGGCGCCGGCGTTCGATGGCCTGGCGTACGGTGGTGCGCACCCGGTGCACGTCGTCGAAGGGCTTGGCGAGGTAGTCGAAGGCGCCTCGACGCATGCAGCCCACCGCGGAGTCGATGGTCGCGTGGCCGGTCATGACCACCACCTCGACCTCGGGCTGCTCCCGCTTCACACGCTCGAGCACCTCCAGGCCGCTCGCATCGCCGAGGCGCAGGTCCACCACCACCACATCGAGCTCCGGGTCACAGAGCGCTGTCTCGGCCTCCCCGGGGCTGCGGGCCAGGACCAGCTCGTGGGCATCCCTTCGCAGGATGCGCTCGAGGGCCGAGAGAAGCAGGGGCTCGTCGTCCAGCAGGAGGACCAGTCCCGGCGTCTTTCCGTGGGACGCAGGGGATTCCGACCCGACGCTCATGCGCAGCCTATCGGTCCCGGATCCGAGACACTTGATGGGCAAGGGGGGCAGCGCCAGGCGCTGCCCCCCTTGCCATCGGCTCTATCTCGAACTCGGGAGTGCCGGCCACCCTTCGGAACCGGTCTCTGGATCGAGCAGAAGTGTGCGGTGGATCACTCGCTGAGGATGCGCGGGAGTTGCGCTTGAAGGGGGAGCGCGGGGATCCTAGACTCCCCGCGCCCCCCTCCGCCGATGGCAGCGCGCGAAGCGCACAGCCCGCACCGCCCCGAGCGGAGGAGCACCCCTGAAGAAGTCCAACGTCCTGGTCGTCGACGACGAGGAGCTGTATCGCCGCGCCCTCGAGCGCATCCTCGTGCGCTCGGGTCACCAGGTGACCACGGCTCGGGATGCCAGCGAAGCCATGGCGCAGGTCTCCTCGCAGCCCTTCGACCTGGTGCTCTGCGACGTCAAGATGCCCGGACTCTCCGGCCTCGAGCTGGTCCGCCAGATCCACGAGGTGGATCCGGACCTGCCCTGCATCGTCGTCACGGGCTACGGCAGCGCCGAGAGCTCGGTGGAGGCGCTCCATGCCGGGGCCTTCTGGTACCTCGAGAAGCCCTTCGACCAGGGCTCCCTGGACGTGGTGCGGCGTCTCGTGGAGCAAGCCATCGAGCACGGTCGGCTCAAGAACGAGAACCGCATGCTGCAGACGCAGCTGCGCTCGCGCTATCGCTTCGATCGCATCGTGGGCAACGCGCCGGGGCTGCAGCGCGTACTCGACGTGGTGGAGAAGGTCGCCGACACGGACAGCACGGTGCTCGTCACCGGCGAGAGCGGCACCGGCAAGGAGCTGATCGCCCGCGCGCTCCACTACAACAGCCGCCGCGCGGACCGCATGTTCGTCACTGTCAACTGTGGTGCCATCCCGGAGGAGCTGCTCGAGTCGGAGCTCTTCGGTCACGTGCGGGGCGCATTCACGAACGCGGTGAGTCACCGGGAGGGACGCTTCTCGCTGGCCGGAGGGGGCACCATCTTCCTGGACGAAATCGGCGACATGAGCCCGAGCCTCCAGGTGAAGCTGCTGAGGGTGCTCCAGGACCGCACCTTCGAGCCGGTGGGCTCTTCGAAGACGATCCGGGTGGATGTGCGCGTGGTGGCAGCCACCCACCAGGATCTGGAGGCTGCGATCCGGGACGGACGCTTCCGGGAGGATCTCTACTATCGCCTGAACGTCATTCCCATCGAGGTCCCGCCCCTGCGCGAGCGCTTCGAGGACGTCCCGCTCCTCGTGCATCACTTCCTGGAGCTCCACTCCCGGGAGAAGGATCGGAAGGTGGACGGGGTGCATCCGGATGCCATGGTGCGCCTGTGCAGCTACGACTGGCCGGGGAACGTGCGCGAGCTCGAGAACCTGATGGAGCGGCTCGTGGTGATGCGGGGCGAGGGCTCCGTGGAGCTCGAGGACCTCCCCGAGGCGTTCCAGGAGGCCCGCAGCGGGGGGGTGAGCCCCAGCCTGCGGGTTCCGCCCGACGGGATCTCTTTCAACGAGGTGGTCGATCGGCTGGAGACGGATCTCATCCTCCAAGCGCTCGAGCAGACCTCGTGGAACAAGAACCAGGCGGCTCGGCTGCTCGGCCTGAACCGCACCACGCTGCTCGAGAAGATCAAGCGCAAGAAGCTCGAAGAACCCGCCGACTGACAGTTTCGTAACCCATCGGCAGCCCGGCCGACGGAACCGTGACGTTCCGCTCCCTTCTCCCAGGACCCCGCCAACCCCGGCGGCAGTCCGATTCCGCAAGATCCTGCGGCCGTCCCATTTTCGAGCCCATCCGGAAACCCTCGAACCGCCAGGGGGTTAGGGGTGCGCGACTCCGTCCGGCCCCGGGTCGGCGCCGGCGCGCCGGCCCGCTCTTCGGCTCTTGGCATGCCCTGTGCTTCTGCCGGCACCGCGCCCGCAACGGGGAGGCAAGCCACGGACCTGGGCCCCTTCGAGCCCAGGTACGGGAGGACCGATGGAGTCGATGCTCCGCGACGCCAAGGAGAACAGCGGGGAGATCCCCAGCTCGCTCAGGGAACAGATCGTTCTCGAGCACACGCCACTCATCCGCTACATCGTCAACCGCATCGCCGTCCGGCTTCCATCACACATCGACCTCGACGACCTGCACAACACGGGCGTCATCGGTCTGATGGATGCGATCGAGAAGTACGACCCCGAGAAGAACTGCAAGTTCAAGACCTACGCCGAGTTCCGCATCAAGGGCGCCATCCTCGACCAGCTGCGCTCCCTGGACTGGGTGCCCCGCAGCGTGCGCCAGAAGAGCCGGCGCCTGGAGCGCGCCTACGGTGAAGTGGAGCAGCGCCTGGGGCGCTCCGCCTCGGAAGAGGAGGTGGCGGATTCCCTCGGGCTGCAGATCGAGAAGTTCCACGAGCTGCTGAACCAGGTGCGCGGAATCTCGCTCGTGAATCTCGAAGAGATCCGCGGCAACAGCAGTGACGGTGAACGAACCGGCACATTCGCGGACATCGTGGAGGACATCCACTCCGAGAACCCCTTCGCGACCCTCAAGCTCCACGAGATGAAGCAGATCGTCGCGGACACCATCGGAATGCTCCCGGAGAAGGAGCGGCTGGTAGTCTCGCTCTACTACTACGAAGATCTCAACATGAAGGAGATCGGCGGGATCCTCGGCATCACCGAGTCGCGGGTCTGCCAGATCCACACCAAGTCGGTGCTCCGCCTGCGCGCGAAGCTCAAGGGCATCCTGGAACGCTAATTGTGGGTCCGCCTGCGGGCTGAGCCCGCAGGCACCACAGGCTTCGCTCGGC
>JBDLIK010000383.1:0-4140 GCA_039714895.1 Myxococcota bacterium
GGGAGGCCTCGAGGTCGTTGACGCGGACCATGGTGTGCAGGTAGCGCATGGGTGACCTCCGGTCGCGATCTCGCGCCACACCCTTAGCCCGGGCCGGCCCTGCAGCGCCACCAGGGAGCTCGAAACGCCGCGCGCCGCGATTCCTCTCGCCCTCGACTCGGTGTAGGCTAGAGCCCCGCCCGGAAGGCGGGTCGCGCGAATGCACTCCATCGATAGACGAGTTCTCTGGCAGAACGCTCTTCTGGCTCTCGCCTACTTCGGGACGGCGTGGCTGGGTCTCCAGGTGGCCACCGTCGGCACCCAGGTCACCCTGCTGTGGGCGCCAGCGGGCATCGCGCTGGCTGCCGTGGTGCTCCTCGGCTTCCGCGTCGCCCCCGGCATCGCCATCGGAGCGCTCGCCGCCAACCTCACCACCGACTCCCCGCTCCTCTTCCCGCCGCTCGTTGCGGCCGGCAACACCCTGGCGGCACTGGTGGGGGCCTTCCTGGTGCGCCTGGAGAGCGGGATGGATGGACGCATCCGAACACCCCGGGATGCCATCGCCTTCATCGTGCTCGGGGCGGGTGTGAGCCCTGTCGTGAGCGCCAGCGTGGGCGCCTGCGCCCTCGGGCTCTCGGGGATCGTGCCGTGGAGTGCCTGGTCGTCGGCCTGGGCGGAGTGGTGGCTCGGCGACGCCATGGGAGTCCTGGTGGTCGCGGCTCCCCTGCTGGCCTTCACGCCCCGGCCCGCCTCGCGAGCCAGCTGGGGGCCCTGGGAGGCGCTCGCCCTGCTGACCGCCCTCGGGCTCGTCGGGCTCCTCGTCTTCCTGCAGCCCGGGGGTGCCCCCTATCCCCTCGCCTTCACCCTCTTCCCCGTGACCCTCTGGGCCGCGTATCGCTTCGAGAGCTTCGGCGCCGCCCTCGCCACCCTCCTCGTCGCCGCGCTGGCCACCGCCGGAACGCTGGCGGGACACGGACCGTTCGTGCGGGAGACGCTCTCCGAGAGCGTCCGGCTCATGTGGGGCTTCGTGGCGGTGGTGGCCGGCGTGGGGCTGGTGCTGGGGTCCCTCGTCGCCGTGCGAGCCCGTGCGGAGGCGGCGCTGCGCGAGAGCCGGGACCGACTGCGCGCCGAGATCCGCGATCGCCGGCGCATCGAAGAATCCCTCTGGCGCTCGGAGCGGCTCGCCTCCCTCGGGACCTTCGCGGCGGGCATGGCTCACGAGATCAACAATCCCCTGGGAGCCATCCTGCTCGCCGCCCACATCGCACAGGACGATCCCACCAACCGCGACCAGGTGGCGACGGCGCTCGAGGACATCGTCGAGGAGACCGAGCGGAGCGCCCGGGTGGTGCGGAGCGTGCTGCAGTTCGCCAAGGCCGAGGCGACCGAGCTCACGCGCCTCGATCTCCGGGAGCCCATGCGGAGCGCCACGGACCACGTCCGCCAGCTGGGTATCCACCGGGGCATCGACATCCGACTGGAGCTCCCGACCGAGGAGCTTCCGGTCCGGGGGAACGCCGTGGAGCTCGAGCAAGCGCTCGACAACCTGCTCCGAAACGGGGTGGAAGCCTCCCCGGACGCAAGCTGCGTTAGGATCTCGGCCCGAGGCGAGGGAGGTGAGCTCCTGGTGGTGGTCCGGGACGAAGGACGGGGGATGACCCCTGAGGAGAAGGCCCGCGCCTTCGAGCCCTTCTACACCACGCGCGGCCGCCACGGGGGCACCGGGCTCGGAATGAGCATCTGCCACGGAATCGTCGAAGCCCACCAGGGAAGCATCGTCCTCGAAAGCGGCGAGGGGGACGGGACGGTGGTCACCCTCACCCTGCCCCGGCACCCTGGAACCGACTCGGGAGGTCCGGATGGCTCGCGTTCTCGTCGTTGACGATGAGCCGCGCTTCCGGCGCTACCTCGCCCAGGCCCTCGCCCGGGAGGGCCATGAGGTGATCGCTGCCGAGGGAGAGCTCGAAGCGCTCGAGAAGCTCGGCTCCTTCGAGCTGCAGGTCCTGGTGGCAGACTGGATGCTGGGAGCGGGACACAACGGGCTCGAGCTCGCCGCCCGGCTGCGCGACCGGTTTCCGCAGCTTCGGACGATTCTCATCACCGGCTATCCGGCCTCCGATCTGGCCCGGACCGAGGGGGTCGACCGCCTGCTGGCGAAGCCCTTCGCTCCCGTCGCGCTCTGCAACGCGGTGGCGGAGCTCACCACGCCGAAGCGATCCTGACCCGCCAAGTGACGGGATCGCTCGCTGGGGGCACGGAAGATGGCTACGGGCGCAGCCCGTAGCCCGCCATCCGCGCGAGCAGGGCCGGCAGGTCGGGCGTGGCAGCGCTCGCCGAGAACTCCCGGTAGAGGGTATCCACGTTGACGACGATGCGTTCCGGATCGCTCCAGTCGGAAAAGTCTCCGAGGGGGATGTCGCGGGCCGCCTCCCCGGCGTCCATTCCGCCGTCGTAACGCTGGCGTGCCTCTGCGCACAGGTACTCGAGGTAGGCGAGCACCGCCTCGACCCCCCGCCGATCGGTGATCGGTCCGTGGCCCGGCACCAGCAGCGACGGTTCGAGGGCGAGGATGCGCTGGCAGGCCGCGATCCAGTTGGCCACCGGGCCCTCCCAGACGATGGGAGTGCCCTCCACGAAGAGGATGTCGCCGGTGAAGATGATCCCTTCGGCCGGGACGCAGACGAGAACGTCTCCCCGGGTGTGGGCGGGACCCACCTCGATGAGCTCGACGATCTTGTCCCCGACCGTTCTGCGGAGCGAGCCCTCGAAGGTACGGGTGGGAAGCGTGGGCTCGATTCCCCCGAAGTCGAAGGCCCCGAAGGCGCGCTGCACGAAGCGGGCGGCGGCGCTCTCCTGCCCCTGGTAGGCCTGCATCAGGTCCGCGAGACGACCGGGAGGGAACTCCTTCATCTCTTCCGCGCAGGCGCGGGAGGCCACGATCTCGGCACCCTCCACGAGCTGGTTGCCGTGACAGTGATCTCCGTTGGAGTGGGTGTTGACGAGGGTGTCGATGCGGTGGGTGGCCCGGGGCTCGGCGGCGCGCATGGCATCGAGCATCCCGCGCGTGAGCGGGAGGTCGAAGAGCGTGTCGACCAGCAGCGACTGATCGCCGTCCACCACCAGACCGGCGTTGCTCCAGCCCCAGGAGCCGTCGGGCTGGAGCCAGGCATAGAGCCCGCGGCCCAGGTCGTGGAGGCCCTTCTCGAAGCGGAAGCGGGGAACGCCGAGGTCGGTCCAGGGCACGGCCGCGAGGCTAGCCGGTCCGGGAGGCTCGCGCGGGCTCGCTGAGGAAGCAGCGGCTGGCGCCATCGTCGAGGGCAACGAGAGCCGGCGTCTCGCGGCGGCAGCGCTCGAAGACCAGCGGGCAGCGCGTGTGGAAGCGGCAGCCCTCCGGAGGGTTCGCCGGCGAGGGCACGTCTCCCTCCAGCTTCGCGGTGAGGCCCCGCCGGCCTGGGTCCGCCGAGGGGATGGCGGAGAGCAGGGCACGGGTGTAGGGGTGCTGGGGCTGCGCGAAGACCCGCTCGGTGCTCCCCTCCTCGACGATTTCGCCGAGGTACATGACCGCGACCCGGTCGGCGAGGTAGCGCACGACGCCCAGATCGTGGGTGATGAAGAGGTAGGCAAGCCCGAGCTCGTCCTGGAGCTGGCCGAGCAGGTTCAGGATCTGGGCCTGGATCGAGACATCGAGCGCCGAGGTGGCCTCGTCGCAGATCAAGAGCTCGGGTTCCACGGCCAGGGCGCGGGCAATGCAGATGCGCTGGCGCTGCCCGCCCGAGAACTCGTGCGGGTAGCGCCACATCTGGCTCGGCTCGAGCTGCACCTTGCGGAGCAGCTCGGCCACCCGCTCGGTGCGCTCGACGGCGTTCCGTCCGATCCCGAAGGCCTTCATGCCCTCCGCCACGGCGTCGCGCACGCGCATGCGCGGATCGAGGGAGGCCAACGGGTCCTGGAAAACCACCTGGATGCGCTGGCGGTAGGGGTGCAGCTCGGCTGCGTCGAGCGGCAGGAGATCCCGGTCCCGGTAGAGGACGCGCCCCTCCCGGGGCTCGACGAGCCGCAGGATCGAGCGTCCCACTGTCGTCTTGCCGCAGCCCGACTCGCCCACCAGCGCGAGGGTCCTGCCGGCGGGCACCACGAGATCCACGCCATCCACCGCCTTCA
>JBDLIK010000384.1:0-4136 GCA_039714895.1 Myxococcota bacterium
CTCGAGGGGAACCCCCTGCCCCGCTCGGGTTCGGAGATCGTGGCGAGCAACGGCCACGTGCACCCGGCCATGCTGACGGTGCTCCGGACTAGACTCTAGGGGCCCTCGGCGGGTGCGCTCTCTTCGCTCATGAAGCGGTTGCGGAAGGCCTCCAGGCTGACGGGCAGGTGCTCGGCGAGCTCGAAGTCGAGGCTGTAGACGAGGTCGTCACCGGGCACCTGCGCGTAGATGCCACGCTCGGGATCCGCGTCGCCCAGGAAGAGCTCGGCGAGCAGCGGCCGCTCGCCGTCCTCCGCCTCGCCGTGGACGCGCACGACGAGGCGGGGAGGCGAGAGTCCGAGGGCCGCCCGCTCTTCGTCTCCCAACTTCTCCGCGATGATGTCCTGGGCCTCGAGGCGTGAGAGCTCGGAGACCAGACGCGCGATCTTGCCGGGCTGCATGCGCTCCGGCTGCGTCTCCCAGCCCTGCTCGCCGCGCTCGGCCACGATCACCACCGCCTCCTGGGCGCTCTCGGTCTCGTCCGCGAAGGCCAGCTCGACCTGCTGGGCATCCAGGATCGAAAACTCGGCCAGATCCTTGTAGCGGTAGTCCACCACGCGTCGCGGCAGGTCCTCGAGACGCTCGGCCGGCACGGCCAGCAGGATCTCGGAGAGGCTCGAGCGCACCACCCGGCCGTCCCCATGAACGCTCCCCAGGGTGATTTCGAAGACGGGCGCCGGGAGCTCGGCGCCCTCCGCCTCCTCGTCGCCGACTCCCTCGTCCGCCTCGGCAAAGAGTCGCGCGTGGAACTGGGGCGGGTCGAGGGCACGAACCGCTTCGGGAGACGGATCGTCGTAGAAGTCGCTGGCGCGCAGGAACTGCAGGTCCGAGAGGAGCCCGTCCACGGTCTCCTGATCCGCCTGCGCCTCCAGCGGCTCGACCACGCGCCACGCGTCGTCCTCGGAACGCTCCAGCACCACCGCGTCGCCCAGGGGCCAGCTCGCCTCGATGCGACGGATGGTCGAGGGCTCGATGGGGAGCACCCGCCGCTCCCGGAGGTCCGGAAGGGCCTTGCGGAACGGGGTCACATGATGCGTGAGCACCGTGTAGACGACGTCGGCGGCGGGGGCGCTCGCGACATAGGTCATCCCACCCACCGGCGTCTGGCGGCCAAGCCACAGCTCTCCTTCCCCGTCCGCCCGCCGGAAGCCCACCCGCGAGGCGCCGGCCCCGAGGCCGTAGACCTCCGGTGCCTGGGGGTCGTCGATGGCGCCTTCGCTGATGAGCTCGGCGAGGCCGCCCACCAGCCCGTCCACGACCGTCGGGTCCGCCGGAGACTCGATGGGCTCGACGATGCGCCATCCCCCTTCGCGCCGTTCGATGCGCGCCGGCTGTCCGTCGGTGGTCTCGAACCAGACGGCCTCGACGTCGGCGGCAGACATCTCGGGGAAGAGCTGGCGAGCACGAGCCTCGGCTGCCTCGCGGGTTTCGCCGCCTCGGATCTCGTAGAAGTAGACGAAGGCGCCGAGAGCCAGGGCCACGGCGAGCAGGATGGCGGCGCTGCGGGGCTGCACGGGCCTAGCGCCCCGGAGCGCGCCTGCGCGACCACCAGGCGAACACCCCGGCGACGGCGATGCCCTGGGGGAGCACGAAGAGGGAGAGGTAGCGGATGTTGCTGACCTGCTCCGCGGTCAGCTGGCGACCCGAGGCCCGGGAGCTCTTGGGCCGGATGGCGATGAACTCCACGTCTCCCAGCAACCAGTTGATGGAGTTCACCAGCAGGTCCCGGTTCAGCGCCGCGCCCAGCAGCTGGTTGGACGCGAAGTCGGCATCGCCGAAGACCACCAGGCGCGGCTCCGCGCCCGGCTGCGGCGCCTCCTCACCCTCCGCCTCGCTGCCCAGGGTGCCGGCCACCGCCATGGGGACCGGCCCGCGCACGTCGTCGCCGCCGAGCTCGGCACGCCCCTCCGCGAAGAACAGGTCCAGGTTCGTCTCCCCCCAGGCTTCTTCCCCGGTGAGCACGAGCTCCACGAAGTCGCCCGCGCCGGGGCGCGCCTTCACGCTGCGCGCCACGTGGAACATCGTGACGTCGCGCATCCCGGCGGTGATGGGATGCTCGCCGTACCCCGCGGCGAAGGGCGTCGTCGCCCGGCCGAACAAGCCCTGGACGCGGTCGACGATCACGTCCTCGCCCAGCGTCACCCCCCACTCCTCGAGAGGACCATAGAGATCGGTGTTGGCCCGGGGGTCGACGAGCACCAGCATCGCACCGCCGCCGCGCAGATGGCGCTCCAGGATCCGCGTCTCTTCGGGCAGGAAGGGGCGGACGGGCCCGGCGATCACCACCACGTCGGCGTCCTCGGGAACCTCACCCCGGGTCGCCAGCAGCAGGCTCTCGACCCGGTAGTTCTCGTTGCGCAATGCGTCCGCGGCACCCGAGAAGCCGGGGGCCTCGGCACTCCCCTCCCCGGAGATGCCGCGCTCGCCATGACCCTCCAGGAAGTAGACGGTCTTCTCGCCGGTGCGGGTGAGCTTGACCAGGGAGTTGGTGAGGTTCTCCTCCGTGGGCTCGTCCACATCCACCGATTCGGCGCCGATGGAAACGCGCACCACACCCTGAGCGAGCTTCTCGGCGTCCACCCCGTGGCGTTCGACGAGGTCGGGCCGGGCGTTGGGGTCGGCGTAGTCGATCCGGACCCGGTCGCTCACGTAGGTGTAGCGGTCGAGCACGTCTCTCACCTTCGCGGCCTCGAGCGGGGGGTAGAAGGCCACGATCTCCACATCCTGGTCCAGCCCCTCGAGGACCCCGAGGGTCTGATCGGACAGCGAGTGCAGGCCTGCCTCGCTCCAGTCCAGGCGAACCTGGTTCTCGGAGGTGAGGAATGCCAGCAGGGCCACGATGGCGAGGCCCGCCGCGGCGGAGAGGATGGCGCTCGAGCCGTACCTCCCGGCCCGGCGCGCCTCCCCCGTGGCGAGGCGCTCGCGCAGCTGGTCGAGACCGAAGGCCCCCCAGAGCAGCAGGAAGGCGACGCCAAAGACGAAGTTGGCCCCGATCCAGTAGAGGTCGGTGGGCGCGCCCGCCAGGCCGAGGAAGACCGAGAGCAGCCCGAAGACGACGCCCACCAGGCCGAGGGCTCCGAAGAGCGAAGACCACCGCTTCACGTCAGCGCCACCTCACCGATTCCACCGCCGCCTTCGTCAGGATGAGGAAGGCCGCGATGGCCAGGCCGAAGTAGGCCAGGTCCTTGGTGTCCACGAGCCCCCGCACCAGCGGCTCGAGATGATCGGCGGTGGAGAGGTAGCGCAACACCCCGGCCATCCCGCCCACCGAGGCCCCGCCGGCGGCACCCAGATCGGCCAGGAAGGAGACCATCCACAGCATCAGCAGCAGCACCAGGGCGAGGAAGACCGCGATCATCTGGCTCCGCGTGACCGAAGAGGCGAACAGACCGATGGCGACGTAGGTGTAGCTGAGCAGCAGCAGCCCCAGGACCCCCGCCCCGGTCCGTCCGAGCTCGGGCGCATCGTAGAGGAAGAGCATCAGCGGGTAGAGCCCCACCAGCCCCACCAGGATCGATACGAAGGCGGCGCCGGCCAGGAACTTGCCGATCACCAGCTCCCAGATGGTGATGGGACTCGTGAGCAGGAGCTCCTCGGTGCCATTGGCCTTCTCCGAAGCCAGCAATCCCATGGTCACCATGGGCACCGCGAACAGCAGCACGATGGCCATCACGCCGAAGAAGGGCGTCAACACGTGGTCGTTCAGGTTCAGCTGTCGCAGCTGCTCGAAGACCTGGAAGGCCTGGAGGCGCGCGATGTACTCCATGAACTGCAGGACCGTCGTCAGGAAGAAGAAGCCGGCCAGCACCGCAAAGAGCGCCATCACCACGTAGGCGACGGGGGAGACGAACAACGAGCGCAGCTCTCGGCCTGCGATGGCAGCGGTATGCCTCACGCCGCGCCCCCCTCGGCCGCCTCGAGCCCGTCGCTCGCGACGACGTCCCGGGCGGTCACCCGGGCAAAGATCTCCTCGAGGCGCTCCCCCCCGGCCGTGAGCTCCACCAGCGGCGCATCGATCTCCTTGCGCCCCTCGTGGATCAGGATGACCCGAGGGCAGATCTTCTCCACCTCGGCCAGGATGTGGGTGGAGAGCACGA
>JBDLIK010000385.1:0-4133 GCA_039714895.1 Myxococcota bacterium
GTCACTCAGATGCACTACGCGCGGCGCGGCGAGATCACTCCGGAGATGGAGTTCGTCGCGATCCGCGAGAACCAGCTCCGGGAGCGCGCGCGAGAGCTCGGCACCCAGCACCCCGGCGAGAGCTTCGGCGCGGCCATTCCGGAGCAGATCACACCGGAGTTCGTGAAGACCGAGCTCGCCCGGGGCCGCGCCATCCTTCCGGCCAACGTGAATCATCCCGAGCTCGAGCCCGTGATCATCGGGCGGAACTTCCTGGTGAAGGTGAACGCCAACATCGGGAACTCTGTCGTCACCAGCTCCATCGAGGAAGAGGTCGAGAAGCTGGTCTGGGCCATCCGCTGGGGGGCCGACACCGTGATGGACCTCTCCACCGGGCGCAACATCCACGAGACGCGCGAGTGGATCCTGCGCAACTCGCCCGTCCCCATCGGTACCGTGCCCATCTACCAGGCGCTCGAGAAGGCGGGCGGCCGCCCGGAGGAGCTTTCCTGGGAGGTGTTCCGGGACACCCTGGTGGAGCAGGCCGAGCAGGGGGTGGACTACTTCACGATCCACGCCGGGGTCCTGCTCCGCTACATCCCCCTCACGGCGGGGCGGCGCACCGGGATCGTGAGCCGAGGCGGCTCGATCCTCGCCAAGTGGTGTCTCGCCCATCACCAGGAGAACTTTCTCTACAGCCACTGGGACGAGATCTGCGAGATCATGGCGGCCTACGACGTAGCCTTCTCCATCGGCGATGGGCTGCGCCCCGGCTCCATCGAAGACGCCAACGACGAGGCCCAGTTCGGCGAGCTCCGCACCCAGGGCGAGCTCACCCGACGAGCCTGGGAGTTCGACGTGCAGGTCATGAACGAGGGGCCTGGCCACGTCCCGATGCACCGCATCAAGGAGAACGTGGAGAAGCAGCTCGACTGGTGCGGGGAGGCGCCCTTCTACACCCTCGGCCCCCTCACCACGGACGTCGCGCCGGGCTACGACCACATCACCTCGGCCATCGGGGCCGCGATGATCGGCTGGTTCGGCACTGCCATGCTCTGCTACGTGACCCCGAAGGAGCACCTGGGCCTCCCGGACCGCGACGACGTGAAGGCCGGGGTGATCGCCTACAAGATCGCGGCCCACGCTGCGGACCTCGCCAAGGGGCATCCGGGGGCCCAGAGGCGCGACAATGCGATCTCTCGCGCCCGCTTCGAGTTCCGCTGGGAGGATCAGTTCAACCTGTCGCTCGATCCAGACACCGCCCGGGCCTTCCACGATCAGACGCTCCCGGCCCAAGGGGCGAAGCTGGCCCACTTCTGCTCCATGTGCGGCCCGCGCTTCTGCTCCATGGAGATCACCCAGCAGATCCGCGACGAGGCCGCGGCCCGGGGGAGCAGTCCCGAAGAGACTCGCGAGAAGGGCCTGCGAGAGATGAGCGAGCGCTTCCGCAAGGGGGGCGGCGCCCTGTACCGCCCGGAGCAGGCCTAGAACTGGCGGAAGCTGGCCCAGGCGGCGTCGAAGCTCTGGCGGCCCCCGCCGAAGTCGATGGAGACGAGCCAGACGCCGGGATCCCGCCAGGGGGTCAGCCGGACCTCGTCGTCGCCTGCGCCATCGGTGACGAACTCGCCCCAGGTCCAGCCGCCCGAGGGCGAGCTGACCCCGAGCCGGTAGGGAGCGTCGGCGAAGCCGCTCACCGAGATCGCGATCTCCTGGCCCGGATCGGCGGCGTTGGGCGACGTGGAGACCGCAGCCGCGCCGCCGCCGTCGGTCCCGGCGGAGGTGCGCGGAAGCCCGTATCCGGACGCTGCATCCCAGCCTCGGGTGGAGGGATCGATCTCGGGGGCCCGTTCCGAGCCATCCTGATCGTCCGCCACGGCAGCCAGCCACGCCCGGGTGGAGGCCGCGTCCCCCTGCCAGTTCGCCGCCGCGAAGCCCGCCACCGCCGGCGTCGCCATCGAGGTGCCGGAGAGCACCTTGTAGCAGCCGTCCGTCCAGGTGGACTCCACCACGAAGCCACCGCCCACCAGCTCCAGCTCGCGCTCGCCGATGCGGCCGTCGTCGCCGTCGTCGAGGCCCCGGCTGGAGATGGGGCTCAGCATCCGGTCGGGTCCCAGCATGCCCACGGCGATCGTCTCGGGGTAGGCGGCGGGATAGGCAATGCTGTTCGCCTGGGGGCCGGCGTTGCCGGCTGCGGCAAAGAAGAGCACGCCCTTTCCGACCGCGTACTGCACGGCGTTGCGCAGCGGCTCGGTGTCCGAGGCCACGAAGCTCAGGGAGATGACGTCCGCGCGTTTCTTGACGGCCTCCTCGATGCCGCGCACCAGGGCGTCGGCGAAGCACGCGGTGCCGCAGATCTTGATCACCCCCAGCGTGGCGCCCGGCGCGGCCCCGACGAGGCCCGCTCCGTCCGCCCCGGCGTTGGCCGCCGCGGAGCCCGTGGTGTGGGTGCCGTGGCCGTTCTCGTCGTCGCAGCCCCTGCGCACCTTGGAGCCAGTGACGTCACGGCACTCGGAGACATCGAGGTCGGGATGGCCAACGGTGGTGCCCGTATCGATCACGAAGAGCCGGACGCCGCTCCCCGCGCGGCTCGGAACCTCGCCGTTCGAGAACAGCGTCTGATACTCCTCCTGATCCTGGGGGAGGCAGGGACGCGCGGGGGGATCCCCGTTGCCGGCTCCACAGTCCGAGGGGCAGCTCGCCGAGTCCTCCCGGCCGCTGCAGCGCCCATCCCCACAGTAGGGCCGACCGGCTGCCGCGGGTCGAGCGGCGGAGCGCAGATGCCCGACGCGCTCGGGGCGGACCACGGGATGGACCTCCTCCACGGGTGCGAAGCGCGCTCCCTGGCGGGAGAGAGCCTCTCTCTGCGCCTTCGTGAACTCCCCGGAGAAGGTGAAGGCGTTGCCGGGCGAGTCGAACTCCATGCGGAACGATGCGGCGCCGGCTAGCGCCTTCAGCTGGCCCTTGTGCTCCAAGCCCTCCGCGATGACGAAGAGCTTCTCGCGCGTCTCGTGCTTGCGGCGCTCGGCACTGGAGGCGAGTGACGCGAAGAAGACCAGGCAGAACAGGAGCAACGCGATCCAGCGGAGACGGGGCAACGGCAACACCATCCGATCGAGTGGGAGCAAGGGTGGGGGTGAGGTCTAGGTGGCACCCCCCCGAGGGAAGTGTCACGGAAGGCAGCAGGTGGGATCTCGCCACCGCCCCGCTCCGGTTCGTGCGTCGGCAGCGCACCGGCAAGAAGGCGCGCAGATCCGAGCGCAACCCGAGAATGAACTCGAGTTCCCCCGCACCCCTCCGGAGAACCCAGTGACAACACTCAAGTTTTCACCCGACCAGACGATCGAGTGAGCGACGGATTTTCACCACAAACGGACTCGATGGCATGCCCCCCCAAGCACATCGCCGGCGCGGGTCGCCCCCGCGAAGCGCGCGGATCGCGCAAGCCGCGGGCCTCGCCCTGCTCCTGCTCGGAGCCAGCGCGCCGGCCCAGGCCGCCTCCCTGCTCTCTGCGACCGTTGCCTTCGGACCCGGTCACGACGGCGACCTCGAGAACAGCACCGCGCCCAACTACTCCGTGCGAACCAGCACGGTGGATCTCGAGGCGAGCGATGCGAGCAGCTTTCTCACGCGCTTCGCCGCGACCCTGGGGGTCGACGCGGAGGCCGGGGGCGCCAGCGAGAACCTCCAGCTCAACGTGCAGTACGTGGTCACCCTCGGCATCGTTGCCGCCGTGGGAGAGACCTGGGACCTGGAGATCGATCACTCACGCATGGGCGCGCTGACCCTGGTGAACGACGGCAGCGGGCGCGCCTCGGCCGCGGCGCATCAGGTTTTCACGACGATCACCGGGGCGACCCTCACCAGCGGCACCCTCGATCTCGCGGATCTCGGGACCCTCACCGGACCCAACGGAGGTGATCTTCCCTTCAACCAGTCGACCACGGCAATCCTCTCGGGGACCGGCACCCAGACGGTGACCCTGCAGTTCGACTTCCAGCTCCGCACACACACCATCCCCCAGGGCGGGAACGGGGACGAAGCCTCTGTGCGCATGGGCATCGAGTCGGCGATCGACTCCCTCATCACCGCCGGCGAATACCCGGGAATCGGCAGCGGCGTGTTCCTGTCGGACGGGCAGTTCGTCTCCGGACGCC
>JBDLIK010000386.1:0-4126 GCA_039714895.1 Myxococcota bacterium
CAGACGATGCTGTCGACGCCTCGGGCCTTGATCTCAGCCGCCTTGGTGACGAAGCCCGGCAGATGCTGCTTCGAGCAGGTCGGGGTGAATGCGCCCGGCACGGCGAAGATCACCACCTTCTTGCCGCCAAAGATCTCCTGGGTGGTGATGTCCTTCATCTCGGTGGTCTTGAGCGTGACGTCCGGAATCTTCTCGCCCGTCTGAATCGCCATCGGTTCCCTCCTTGAATGCTGGACATGACGACGCTAGCCCAGCCCGTCGCAGAGCTGCCATCGGGGTCGCTGCGGTGCGGCGTGGCCGCTGTTCTCAGGGCTCCGCCTCCACCGGAAAACGCTCGAAGTAGAAGGCGAAGCGCTCCCGCAGCTGGTCCGGCTCGACGCCGAAGTCCGCCTTCAGGTCGTAGAGGATGCGGCCGTGCTGGCCGCGCGGGTTGCGCTCCAGGTAGCGCTCGAGGGAGGCTCGGGCTTCCGGCGTCAGCGGCAGCTCGGCCAGGGCGTAGATGCGATCGACCATGGCCACGTCGTCAGCCATGAACTCGTGGAAGGGCACGTCGAGGGCCTGGCCTTCGGGGATCGCATCGCGGTCCCGCACGCAGGCGCGCAGCAGGCGTTCGATCCGGTCGATCCAGTAGGCCGCCACCGCGGCTGGGTCCACCCGGGTGCGTCGGATGCGGTCGCCGTAGGCGAGCATGGTGATGGCCGAGGCGATCACCGCCACCGGGTCGCGGTGGGTGATGGCCAGGGTGGCGTCGGGAAAGGTCCGCAGCAGGGGTCCGAGCTGCTCCATGTGCTGGGGCGACTTCAGGACCCAGCGGTCGGGGCCGCGCAGCCATTGGAGCGCCTGGAGCCCCTTCTTCAGGTAGGCGTAGTGGGGCGTCTGGTCGTGGGCGAGGTAGTGGTCGCGCCAGCGCGGCACCGTGGCGATCCACTCGAGCTCGTAGGAGGCGAAGTCCAGCGCCTGGACCTCGATCTCCTCGTGCACGTGCTCGGGGGCCATGTCGTGCATGTTGCGGAGCAGGGGCGAGATCGCGACCTGCTGCTCGTAGAGCTTGCGACAACGTGTGATTCGGGGGTCCTCGCCGCCCTCGCCCCGCCGCTCGTCCGGATCGGGGATGGGCTCGAGGCTCTCCCAGTAGGGCAGGGAGCGCAGCCGGCCATCCGCCGCGATCAGGTTGAGCAGGTGGGTGGTGCCGGAGCGGGGCAGGCCCGCGATCACGATGGGGCGTCGGATCTCTAGCTCGAGGATCTCGGGGTGACGGCCCAGCAGATCTTCCAGGCGCAGCCGGTTGGCCGCGTAGCGCACGCAGTCGCGAAAGGCGCCGATTCGCCCGATCGGGCCCAGCTCGGCGTCCTCCGTGAGGGCCTGGAGCCAGACCCCGAGCCGCTCGCGGAAGTCGTCGGCGCCGAAGTCCGACAATCCCGTCCGCCGCTGCGCCTCCCCCAGCACCGCCTCCTCGGTGAACGCCACCGGCAGCCTGCCCGCCGCGTCGATCGACCTCCGCTGGAGCGGCGTCAGCTCCGGCTCGGCGAGGTCTGCGATGCGGATGGCGTCGGGGGGCGTCATTCGAGGGCCTTCCGCAGCAGGGCACCCTGTCTGCGCAGCCACGAGGTGAGCCAGAAGTTCTCGCTCTCCTTCTCGAGCTGCTCGTGGGCGCCCAGGCTGGCCTCCAGGGCCCCGCGATGCGCGGGCTCGGCGCCGAGCGCGATCTCCGCCAGCGCGATGGCCTCCAGCGCGCGGCCCTCGCCGAGCTTCTGGCGAGCCCGCTCCGCCACGCGATCCGGCCCGCCCGCGAGCTCGACCAGGTCCGCGTGGACGCTCTCCGGCGGAGTCGCGTAGAGCTCGGTGGTCGAGCGGTGGTGGAACCAGCCGGCGTAGGTCTCCCAGATGGCGCGCACGCTCCAGGCCACCTTGCCGTAGCCTTGGCCCACCTCGAGCTCCGGCGGCAGCTCGATCTCACGCATCAGGGTGTGGAGGTCCTTGCCCGCATTCATGCCGCGTACCGTCTCGTCGTGGACGAACTCCACCGCGCCGCGCAGCCGCAAGAGCTCCTGGCGGATGCGCGGCCCCCCCTCGACGGGCCCGTGGTGTCCCACCAGCAGCAGCTCGGGCTCGAGCGCCAGCACGCGATCCAGGGAGTCGATGAACCGGAGCGCCTCGCGGTAGCGATCCCCACGAAGGGTCACCAGGTTCGGGAAGTGTCCGAAGAGCGCACTGAAGAGGTTTCCGCTGAAGCAGATGCGGTGCTGGGGGAGCCACACCACCATGGAGTCGGTGGTCTCTCCGCCGGGGGTGGCGATCAGCTCGAAGCACACGCCCCCGAGCTCGAAGGCATGCCGGTCCTCGAAGGTGATCGTCGGCTCGGGCCGCGACTGGGGCGGCAGCGGCCCGCCGATGTGCTCGCGCACGGCTGCGCCCGCTCGGGCGATGGCCTCGGCGAAGGCGAAGCCACTGCGCCGGGCGCGGAAGGCGGCGATGCGGGCGTCGTCCTGCTGGTGGGCCGGATTTCCCGCCTGGGCGGCGATCTCGGTGCCCGGCTCGCGCAGCAGGTCGACGCCCCCCACGTGGTCCACATGGCCCTGGGTCAGCAGGATGTAGCGGACCGGGCCCGAGTCCACGGCGTCGAAGTTGCGCTTGTGGACCGGGGCTTCGAAGCCCATCCCCGTGTTGACGATCACCCGGCCCTCGGAGGTGACCACCAGGTAGCTGTTGGAGAGCCCCTCGGAGACCCAGATGAAGTCGTGGATGCGTCGAGCCTCGGGCTGCGACGCGGGCTGAATCGCGAAGCCGTCCGGGCGCGATCGGTAGAGGGGGGTGGGGGGCATGGGGCCTCGATTCCGGGTGGCCAGCGAGATGATACTGTTGGCGATGCTCGAGGAGGAGACTCGTGGCGGACGGGGGACGACTGGGCCTGGGTCCCGTGGACCAGGTGAGCTACGTGGTCGCGGACCTCGGGCGTTCGCTGCCCCGATACGAGGCGCTCTTCGGGCCCTTCGAGGTCGGCGAGGCCCCGCTAGAGGACTGCCTCATGCGCGGCGGGAGAGCGGACTGCACACTCAAGGTGGCCGTCAACCGCTCGGGTCCCATCGAGATCGAGCTGATCCAGGTGCTGGCGGGTGACGCGCCCCACCGCGAGCACCTGCGAGAGCACGGCGAGGGCCTGCACCACGTGCGTTTCCGAGTCGATGCCCTGGACCCGAAGCTGGCGGAGCTGTCGGCGGAGGGGTTCGAGACCGTGCTCTACAAGCGCTTCGGGCCGACCCTCGCCTTCGCGTACCTGGAGGCGCCGGCCGAGCTCGGGGGCAGCGTGATCGAGCTGCTGGAGATGCCGTGAGCAGGCTCGGCGTGGTCCCGCACCGCGCGCCTCTCTCGTCAGGGCAGGCCCGCTCGCGCGACCTCCACGTCGATCCTCTCGATGCGCCCGCGGCGATCTCCAGTCTTCTCGGGATCGGATTCCGCCGCCGTGCAGATGAAGAGCGTCTTGCCCTCGGGCCCACCGAGCATGCACGCGAAGGCCTCGAGCTCGACGTCGATGCGCTGGATCACCTCACCGCCCTCCCGCACGCGCAGCACGGCACCGCTCACGGGTGACGCCACCCAGATGGCGCCTTCGGCGTCGAGGCAGATGCCGTCGGGCACGGCGCCTTCCAGGCGGGCCCACTCCCGCCGACCGGAGAGGCCGCCGTCGTCCGCCACGTCGAAGGCGGTGAGGCACGCCCCGAAGGACTCGCCGACGATCAGGGTGCGGCCGTCTGGTGTGATGACGGTCCCATTCGGGAAGCTCAGGTCCCGGGCGGCAACCTCCGTCCGGCCGTCCGGATGGACGAGGGCCAGACTGGCCTTCGCCGGCGCGGCGCCGCTGTGCAGGTCGAAGCCGAAGTTCCCCACGTAGGCCCGACCCTGCGCGTCCACCACCATGTCGTTGCAGTGGTAGGCGGCGATGGCGCTCAGATCGGCCACCTCGGTGAGGCCCGCCGGATCGAGACGCAGCAGGCGTCGGTCCTTCATCGAGACGATGAGCAGCCGTCCGTCGGGTAGCCAGCCGAGGCCGGACGGATCTCCCGGCACGGTGGCGACGGTCTCCGCGTTTCCGTCCAGGTCGACCGCGATCACCTTCTGGGAGTGCATG
>JBDLIK010000387.1:0-4121 GCA_039714895.1 Myxococcota bacterium
AGGCCCGAACTGCGACTCGAGATAGTCGGGGGGGATCCGCCGTTGTCCCTCCTCGATGGTTCCGTCTGGCGCCAGCCGGAAGGGCGAAAGCGGTGGCACGTAGAAGACGTTCGGCTCGGTGCCGAACTCGGGATGCTGGGGTAGCGCGACCTTCCACTCGTCCACCAGCTTGTGTACGGAGGAGCTCTCGTCGTCGCGGAAGCCCACGAAGACGGCGCGGGCGGGGCACTGGCGCACGCAGGCCGGCGCGACGCCCTTCTCGAGCCTGGGGAAGCAGCCGATGCACTGCTGGCTGATCCCACGCACCGGGTTGAAGTAGATCTTCTTGTAGGGACAGGCGCGCGAGCAATCCCGCGCGGCCCGGCAGCGGTCCTCGTCCCGGAGCACCAGACCGAAGTCGTCCCGCTTGTACAGCGCCTCATTCGGACACGCCTCCAGGCAGGGGGGATTCGTGCAGTGGTTGCAGATGCGGGGCATGTAGTAGAAGTAGGCGTTCGGGTACTCGCCGGCCCCCTCGTCCTCGTCCCAGTTCATCGCCCAGGTCGGCCTGCCGTCCCTGGGACGCAGCGACGCCTGCTGCGACGAAGCATGGACCTCGTCCCAGTTGTAAGGCGAGCCGGAGCGGCTTCCGAACTCCTCGGGTGTGGGCAGATGGCCCAGCGCGAGCTCGCCGTCCGGCTTGAAGCCGCCCCCCATGTCCTCCCAGTCGCGTGGGGTCCCGCGCCCGGGCTGGGTGTTGACCGTGCACCACCACTGCTCGTCGGCACCGGGCTCCTCCTGGTGCCACAGCACCTTGCAGGCCACCGAGCAGGTCTGACAGCCGATGCACTTGTTGAGATCGAAGACGAACGTGATCTGCTGGCCCATGGATGTCTCCTATCCGGTCGCGATCCGCTCCACGTCGACGCGCGTGTCGCGGTCGACCTGGTTCGGCTCGTAATGCGCGTAGCCCCAGCGCAGCTGGCCGTAGTCGCCCACGAGCTGCGTCACCTTGAACGGACTGGGAACGAGCGCCTGGTGGCTCCGGCCCGTGCGGAACTGGTAGGGCTCCCAGGCGTGATAGATGTGAGCCTGCCCGGGGCGGATCGCCGCGGAGAGCTTGGCGCGGGCCTCGAACGCAGCGAGATCGTTGCGGACGCGCACCGGATCGTGGTCCGAGATGCCGCGGGCGCGGGCGTCGTCGAGATTGAGCCAGATCACGGGCTCGCCGCGCTGGAGCCGCAGCATCATCGCGTGATCGCGCCACATGGCGTGGATGCTCCAGCGCGTGTGGCCGCCGGTGAGGGTGAACGGGTGGTCGCCGCCCGCGGCGGGCGGGTCCTTGTGGATGGGCATCTGCTCACCGAGCTTCAGGAACCAGGGATGGTCCACATAGAACTGCTGACGGCCGGAGAGCGTCGGGTAGGGGCGCTTCTTCTCCACGAAGTCCCGCAGCGGGACCACGGGCTCGTCGAGGTGGTACTCGGAGTAGATTCCCGCCGTACCCCCCTCGGGGCCGAGGCTCTGGATGCGGAGGGCCCCGCCTTCGCGCCGCAGGTCCTCGAGGCTCACGCCCCGCGTGGCTCCCGAGACGCTGAGGATCAGGCGAAGCACCTCCTCCTGGGCCTCGGGCCCGAAGCGGCCCCCGTCGCTGAAGCGCTCGTCGAGGCGCGAGATCTCGCAGTCCTGACCGCGAAAACCCTCCACGCGCCCGACGCCGCGGGCTCGCGCCTCCTCGGCGACGCCCTGGGCGAGGCGGGAGAAGATCTCCCACTCCGGCTTCGACTCGGCGAGCGGGGCCACGGCCCGATCCCCCAGCGTCACGTAGGGCACGAAGGCGGCGATGTACTTGATGCCGATCTTCTCGTACCAGCCGGCGGCCGGCAGCAGGATGTCGGCGTGGCGCCCGGTCTGGCTCATGCGGAAGTCGACGTCGACGATGAGCCGGGCCTGGTCGAAGAGCGTGTCGCGCACCCGCTCTCCGGCCCGCGTGTGGCGCAGGACGTTGCCGCAGAAACAGAAGATCACCTCGGGCGGCGGCTCCCCCGGCGCGGGGGCCATGGGGAAGTGACCGCGTCGCAGGGCTTCGTCCAGGTAGGGCGCGGCGCCCCGGGGCAGAGCCGGATCCGCGTACGCCCCGCCTCCTGCGATCTCGCCCAGGCCGCCGTGCACCGCGTGGAAGAGGGTGCTCGGCACGTACATCGACTCGAACTCACCCCGCACCGCCTCTGCATCGAAGAAGGACCGGGCCGCGAGCCAGCCGAGGTGCAGCAGGTCGAGATCGTCCTGCATGGCGACCACGCCGAAGCCGTCGAGAGCGACGAAGGCCCCCGAGCGCCAGCCACCCCCAGCCCGCCCGAGGTTGCCGGTGAGCGACGCGAGCAGGATCTGGGAGCGCTGGATCAGGTCGGAGTGGTAGTTCTTGCACGATCCCCATTGGGAGAGGATCAGGGCGGAGGGGGCGCGCGCGAACTCCCGGGCGAAGCGTCGGATCACGCCCGCCGCCACCCCCGTCGTCCCGGCCGCCTGCTCCGGCCGGGACTCCCGATCCAGGCGTTCGCGCAGCAGCGAGAAGACGCTGCGCACCGGCGCCGACGCTCCGGAGGCCAGTACCACCTCGCGGCGCACCTCGAGGGCCGGGCGCACGCCGTCGGGCAACGCCAGGGTCCGGCGCTCGCTCCCCGCCGTGCCCGGCGCCCAGGCCAGGGCGTCGCCCGCCTCGTCCCAGAACGCGAAGCCATCCTGGCGTCCCGTGGGGACGAGGTCCGCCTCGCGCAGCAGCCGCCCCGTGTCCGTGCGGACCAGGAACGGCAGATCGGTCTGCTCGCGCACGTAGTCGGAGTCGAAGAGCCCCTCCTCGATCACCACCTGGCAGGCGGAGAGTGCCAACGCCGCGTCCGAACCCGGCCGGGGAGAGAGCCAGAGGTCGGCGTGGATCGCGCTCTGGTTGTAGTCGGGTGCGACGCACACCACGCGGGCTCCCCGGTAGCGCGCCTCGTTCAGGTAGTGGGCGTCGGGGATGCGCGTGGAGGAGGGGTTGAAGGCCCACAGCACGAGGTAGTCGGAGCGGAACCAATCGTCCGAGCTGCCGTCGGTATGAGGCGTGCCCAGTGTGATCGTCCCACCCACCGCCAGGTCGCCGATCTGCGCCATGGAGTCGGTGAGCGGTGCACCGATCTGGCGGAAGAAACGGAGGGCGGCTGCACTGTTGGGACCGTAGTCCACGTTGGGACCGAGCTCGCAGACGACCCCCGCGCCGCCGCGCCGGGCCAGCACGTCCACCAGGGTCCCGGAGATCTCGGCCAGGGCCTCGTCCCAGCTGATCCGCTTCCAGCGGCCCGCACCGCGCGGCCCCACGCGGCGCAGCGGGTGGCGGATGCGGGTCGGGCCCAGCATGAGGTCGCTGCAGCTCGCTCCCTTCTGGCAGCCGCGAGGATTCCAGTCGGGCACGCTGGCGTTCGAGGCCACGTAGGGGGCGGATTGCTCCTCGCGCCAGACCAGCCCGTCCCGCACGTACAGGTTCCAGGCGCAGGAGGAGACGCAGTTCGCGTTGGTGTGGGTGCCGCGCACGACGCGATCCCAGCGCCATTGCTGACGGTACAGGTCGCGCCAGTCCTGGTAGGCCACACGCGAGGCTCGAGCGGCGCGAGGCGCGACCCACGCCAGACGATCGAGAGCGAGCGCCAACACCGTTGCAGCACCAGCCCCGAGGAATCCGCGTCGCGAAAGAGGAGCCAAGCCCCCCTCCACTCCTGGTTCCTGGGGAAGATCGAGGTGCGGGAGTCCTGGCGGTATGACTCCGGTCATAGCTTCGACACCGGATCGGAAGAGGAGACGTCGGTCAGGGACCGGCCATCTTGCGCAGGGCGGTCTCGTCGAGCACGTGGACCCGGCCCACTTCGCCGCGCACGAGCCCCTCCCGCTCGAAGCGCCGCAGCACCCGGATGGCGGTCTCCACCGTGGTTCCGGCGGCCTCGGCGAGGGCGCGACGGGTGACGCGGGCCTCCCCCTCGTTGGCAGCGTGCAGGAGGGCGAGGGCCAGGCGCGAGGGCGCGGGATCCTGGGCGAAGGAGCGCAGCCGGTCCTGAGCCTCCCGCAGCCGCCGTGAAACGACGCCCAGGATCTCCACGGTGAGGCGGGGC
>JBDLIK010000388.1:0-4120 GCA_039714895.1 Myxococcota bacterium
CTGGTCACCTCGTAGAGGCCCCGCAGCAGACCGATGGCCTCCCGCTCCTCCTCCGGGCCCACGACGGCGGAGAGTCCCGGCAGCCCGAGGGCCGTCGAACTCAGAACGAGCTGACCCCCTTCCTCGACCACAGGCCGGCCCTGCCGTCGCAGGTGCCCGGCGAGCGCCTGGAGATCCCCGGTCGTGAAGCCCGCGGCGAACAGCCCCTCCCCGCAACGCCCCAGGAAGTCGGCCACGCGGCCGACGCCGTCGGGCTCGAGCACCTCGATCTCGCTGCGGCCCACGCGCAGCACCGTCCGCTCGGCGGCCAACGCCTTGACGCGATCCTCCCTCACGACCGCGGCATCGAGCAGCCGCTGATAGCACTCCACGGCATCCCGGCGATCCGACGCCGCCACCTGCAGCCGATCCATTCGCGTGAGCATCGGTCGATCCTCTCCTACCCCAACCGGGGCTGGCTGCGGTGAAGGAACCAGCCGTCGACCACCACCCGACTCGCGAACCAGCGGCTCCCGAGGGCGCGGCCCGCGACGGGCCCGCGCACGGAACGGGGCAGCAGGTCGGTGAGGCCCCGTCCGGGCCGACCTCGTCCCGCCCCCAGGCGCTTCTCGACGGAGATCGAGTAGGCGCGGGAGAGGACCGCCGCGGACCGACCCGCCTCGTCGCGGATGGCGCGCGCCGCGAGAAGACCCGACTCCACCGCCGGCCGGATCCCCTCCCCGCTCTTCGGGTACGCGAGGCCGGCGGCGTCGCCCACCAGCAGGAGTCGCTCGGCGCAGAGCCGCCTCGGGGTCCGGTCGTAGAGCAGGTAGGCGTGGCCCACCAGACGTCGGGGGCAGCGGGGCGGCAGGCGGCCGCCCCGCTCCAGCCGGTCGAGGAAGCCCTCCACCTCGGCGGGAAAGGCTCGCGGGTCCTGACGTCCGAGGCCCACGTTCAGATACTCCCCCTTGCGAACGATCCAGCCGTAGCCCTCGAGGTCGCGGCTGAACAACAGCTCGGGCAGCTCCGGCAGCGTGGGACACTCCTCCTGCTGCGCGGGGTCGAGCCGGAACTCGATCTCGCGGGCCACGATCGCCGGCTCCCCCGCTCCCGGGCGGGCTCCCGCGAACCGGGCCACCGGGCAGAAGTGGCCCCCCGCGCCCACCAGGACCCGGGCGCTGATGCCGTTGATCACGAAGCCCCCGGCACCGGTCTCCAGGCTCCGCACCGGCTCCCCGAGTCGCAGGCGGGCGCCGGAGCGGGCGAGCAGGTAGTGGTCGAACTCGCAGCGCCGGATCCCCCAGCTCACGACCTCGCTGCGGGAGGCCACCGCAGAGGCGTCGCCTTCGCGGCCCACCCGAAAGCCACGGATCGGCTGGAGCACGCGATCCTTCGCGTAGTCGGTCGGGTCGACGGAGAGTGCCTCGAGCACTGGAGGCGTGACCCAGCCGGCGCAGACCTTGTCTCGCGGGAAGCGCGCCCGATCGAGCACGACGACCTCGAGGCCCGCGTCCCGCAGCCCGTAGGCACAGGACGATCCAGCGGGCCCGCCTCCCACGATCAGCACGTCACAGCGCTCCGTCGTCATGAGACCCCGTAGACCCCGGCGCGGGTCCAGGGAATCTCGTTGCTGGAGGTGCGGCTGAACAACAGCTGGAAGAGCTGGAGCGAGCCGCCCCGGAAGCCGGCGATGGATCCGGCCAGGTAGAGACGCCACATCCGCACGAAGCGCTCCCCGAACTGCTCCTCTAGCTCCGGCACGTGGCCCTCGAAGCGAAGCAGCCAGTGCTCCAGGGTCCGGGCGTAGTGGAGGCGCAGGTTCTCGGCGTCCAGCACCGCCAGCCCGTGGGGCTCCAGGATCTTCACCATCTCTCGAAAGGTAGGCGTATAAGCCCCTGGAAAGATGTTCTTCTCGATCCAGGGATTCAGAGGCGCCGGCTGGGCCCGGCCGATGCTGTGAAGGAAGGCGCGGCCGTGGGGTTCGAGACAGGCGTCGATCACCCGTCCCAGGACCTTGTAGTGGGTGGGACCGACGTGCTCGAGCATCCCCACCGACACGAAGGCGTCATATCGGCCGCGCAGGTTGCGGTAGTCGTCCTCGACGAACTCCACCCGACCCACGAGACCGAGCCCCTTGGCGCGCTCCCGCGCCCATACGATCTGCTCGCTGGAGATGTTGAACGCCCGCACCCGGCAGCCGTATTGACTGGCCATGTGCAGCGCCAGCGACCCCCAGCCACAACCCGCCTCCACCACCCGCTCCCCCGGGCGCAAACGCAGCTTGCGGCAGACGTGGTCGAGCTTGGCGAGCTGGGCCTCCTCCAGGCTCGCCTCCGGCGTCGGGAAGTAGGCGCAGGTGTAGACCATGCGCTCGTCGAGCCAGCGAGCGTAGAAGTCGCTGCCCAGATCGTAGTGATGCTGGATGTGGCTGCGAGAGCCCCGCCTGGTGTTGGGACGCAGCATCCGCGTCGCCAGCTGCGCCACCGTCCACTCCCAGCTGCGCCCCGGGGCGCTCCGGAAGGCCAGCTCGAGCAGGCGCGGGAGATCCCCCTCCACCCGCAGCCGACCCGCCGCGTAGGCATCCCCGAAGCCGTGCTCCGGCTGCAGCACCAGCGACCAGAGGGTGGCGCGGTCTTCGACCACCAGGCGCGCGAGGGCGCCTCCGGTGGACGAGCCGAAGGTCTCCCCGTTCCAGAGGGCGAACTCGATGGGGGGATGGCCGCGCACCGCGAGCAGCCGGCGCAGCAGCCAGCGATCGGAGGCCCGGACCGTCACCCCCTCATCCTATCTCGACCCCAGCGGACGGTCACGGGGCGGGAGCGGCGGGGCTGCGTCCTCCCAGCGGGTGGCTTACCGTCGCGCGACTCGCACGGAGGTGGGGATGGGAGACCCTTGGCGACGAAACGTGGGCCTGCTGGCCCTCACCCTTGCGGTGGCGGCCGGGAGCCTGGCACTCGAGCGCACGCCGGCGCCGGATGGGGTCGCCCTCTACTTCATCTCGCCCGAGGACGGGGCCAGCGTGGAGAGCCCGGTCACGGTCCGCTTCGGATTGCGGGGGATGGGGGTCGCCCCGGCAGGGGTGTCCACCCCGAACACGGGGCACCACCACCTCCTCGTGGATGCCGGGCTTCCGCCCCTCGGTCAGCCGATCCCGGCCGACTCGCAGCATCGCCACTTCGGAGCGGGACAGACCGAGGTCTCGCTGGAGCTGGCCCCGGGCTCCCACACCCTCCAGCTACTCCTCGGAGACCAGAACCACATCCCCCACGACCCGCCGATCGTTTCCGAGCGGGTCACGATCACGGTGCGCTGAAGATCCGCTTTGATGGATCGGCGGGGCGCGTTACGCTTGTGCTGCATCGCTGGGTGAGGCCGCGAGCACGGCCTGAGACGCAGCTCCTCCGGCCAGGGGGTCGGGGGTGCGCTGCGGAGCCCCGGAACCTGATCCGGTTGATACCGGCGTAGGGAAGCGAATCCCGGACCGACCGCGGTCCGAATCAGGCTTCCGCGTCCAGGATCTCCGGATCCCGGAGACGAGCCGACCATGGCCAGCCGCGAAGCCCCTTTCTCTACTCCCGAATCGCAGCGCATCACCCGCGACCCCTTCCCCGGCTCTCGCAAGATCTACGTGCCGGGCTCGGATCCGAGCATCCGCGTGCCCATGCGCGAGGTCCTCGAATCTCCCACCGAGAGCCACCCGTCGGAGTCGGAGCGCCCGGCGCCGCTGGCGCTCTATGACACCTCAGGCCCCTACACCGACCCTGCGCTCGACATCGACGTGCGCCGGGGGCTCGCCCCCCTGCGCCTCGACTGGATTCGCAACCGGGGCGACGTGGAGGAGCTCGACGACATCCGCTCCGAGTACGCCCGCCGTCGTGCGGGGGACTCGGAGCTCGATGGCGTTCGCTTCCGCCGCACACGCCGGCCGCTGTGCGCGCGTCCCGGGGGGCGTGTCACTCAGATGCACTACGCGCGGCGCGGCGAGATCACTCCGGAGATGGAGTTCGTCGCGATCCGCGAGAACCAGCTCCGGGAGCGCGCGAGAGAGCTCGGCACCCAGCACCCCGGCGAGAGCTTCGGCGCGGCCATTCCGGAGCAGATCACACCGGAGTTCGTGAAGACCGAGCTCGCCCGGGGCCGC
>JBDLIK010000389.1:0-4118 GCA_039714895.1 Myxococcota bacterium
CGGGGGATGTGCTCGGCGCTTCGGTCCCGGAGATCGAGGGCGGCCGACCGACCGGCGGCTTCGCGTTCCAGCCGGGCCCGATCTTCGCGAACGTCGTGTTGGCAGACGAGGTGAACCGGGCGAGCCCCAAGACCCAGTCGGCGCTGCTCGAAGCCATGAGCGAGGGCTCGGTCTCCATCGACGGCATCTCCCATCCCCTCCCCAAGCCGTTCTTCGTGGTGGCCACCCAGAACCCCCTCGAGCAGCATGGCACCCACCCCCTGCCCGAGTCCCAGCTCGATCGCTTCTTGATGCGGCTCGCCATCGGCTATCCCTCTCCCGACCACGAGGCGGCGGTGCTCCGCGACGATCCGGCCGCCACCGAGCTTCCCCTCCTCGAGCCCGTGGTGTCCCTTCCCGAGCTGCGCGGGATGCAGCGGGCCGCAGGGGCCGTGAAGTTCGAGGATTCTCTCGTTGCCTATCTCCTGACCATCGTCGCGGCCACGCGCCAGCACGAGGCCCTCGAGCTCGGTGTCTCTCCCCGCGGCGCGGTCTCGCTGCGGCGGGTCGCCCAGGCACGGGCGCTGGTGGAGGGGCGGGACTACTGCATCCCCGAAGACGTCCGCGACCTGACCATCGACGTCTTCGGGCACCGAGTGCTCGGCGACGCGAGCCGGGGAGCGGGGATCGTGGCCGACGACACGCTCTGGGTGCTCCGCGACATCCTCGAGCGCGTTCCCGTCCCCGTGTGAGAGCCCGGGGCCGGACCCGACGCGCCCTGGCGCGGCTGGCCCGATGGCTGCGTCCGCCCCGCGTGCTGCGTCCCACGCGGGCGGGATGGATCTTCTTCGTGCTCACGCTCTCGGTGGGCTTTGCGGCGCTCAACACGGGCAACAACCTGCTCTATCTCGTGCTCTCGCTGATGCTGGCCTTTCTGGTGCTGTCCGGAGTCCTCTCGGAGTCGGCGCTTCGGGGGGTGGGGGTCCGCCGCTCGCTGCCCCGGGAGATCTTCGAGGGCCAGGCGGCCCGGGTGGTGCTCGAGATCGAGAATCGCCAGCGCCGAGTGCCGTCCTTCGCGGTGGCGGTGGAGGACCGCGTGCGAGAGGCAGACGGAGGAGAGCGCGCGGCCGGGCGAGCCTTCGCGCTCCGCATCGGCCCGGATCGCACCGAGACCCGGGTGTACCGCTTCGAAGCCAGTCGGCGGGGGTCGCTCTCGTTCACCAGCTTCAAGGTTTCGACGCGTTTCCCCTTCGGTCTGTTCGTGAAGTCTCTGGCGGTGGAATGCCCCATGCAGGCCCTCGTCTACCCCGCCATCCATCGCGCTCCGGTTCCCGAGCGGGAGGGTTGCGACGAGAGCAGCGGAGACTCGCGTTCGGAGCGCAGCGGCAACGGCTCCGAGGTGGGTGGCGTACGGGATTTCGAGGCGGGCGACTCTGCGCGTCGCATCGCCTGGCGGGCGACCCTGCGCTCGGGCTCCCTGGTGGCCCGGGACACGGAACGAGAGCAGCGCAGCGAGGTGGAGGTCCAGATCCGCACGCGTCATGAGAGCGAGGGAGAGCATTTCGAGCAGGCCGTACGTCGTGCGGCGTCTTCCGTCGTGGCCGCGCTCGACTCCGGGCTGCGGGTCAGGCTGCGCACCGACGAGCTCCGCGTGAACGCCGATGGCGGTGCGCGTCAGCGCGGCCGCCTGCTCTCCGTGCTGGCCCGGCTGCAGCCGGGCCCGGCTGCGACCCTGCGGGATCGGGCGTGAGTCGGCTCGAGTTCCGCGCCGCGGTCGAGGCTCCCCGCCCCACTGCCGCCTGGGTGATGGTGGCGGTGGCGGGTGCGACCCTCTGGATCACGCGTCAGCTCGATCTCTGGGCCGCCGTCGCCCAGGCCGCGCTCCTGCTGGTCTCCTTCGCCCTGCGGGTCCGTCCTGCCCCCTGGCAGAAAAGCCCCGCCGCACTCAACGTGGGCATGCTGGCCATCGTGGTCACCACCCTCCACGTGGCGCTGCGCGGACAGCCCTCGACCATCGCGTTGGCCCACTTCGCAGCACTCAGTCAGGGACTGCAGCTCCTCGACGCCCGCCCCCGGCGGTCCGAGTTCCTGCTCGTCGCCCTCGCACTGTTCCAGGTGATCCTCGCCGCGAACCTGACGGACAGCGTCTTCTTCGTCCCGCTGCTCGCCGCCTTCGTCGTGGCCACCACCTGGACGCTCATGGTCCACACCCTGCGTACGGAGGCGGCGGAGGCGGGTATGCCGGACTCCGTCACCGCCGCCATCACGCCCGGTCTGGCCCGCTCCACGCTGCTGGCTTCGGGTCTCTCCCTGGCGCTGGCCATGCTCTTCTTCCTGGCGCTGCCGCGCATGCGCACCAGCATGGTGCAGAGCCCGGGCTTCGGGATGTCGCGCGCCGCGGCGGGCTTCTCGGACCGCGTGGAGCTCGGTGAGTTCGGCCGCATCCGTCAGGATGCTTCGGTGGTGATGCGCGTCGAGACGCTCGAGGGCCGCTCACCGCCGCCCCGGGAGGCCTACTGGAGGGGACTCGCCTTCGACACCTTCGATGGGCACGCCTGGTCGATCACGCCGGCCGCCAAGCGCCCCATCACCGGAAGCGCCGAGATCGGGCTCTCCCTGGCCCGGAGCGCGGATTCCGGCGGCCTGCTGCAGCGGATCGTGCGCGAACCCGTGAGCGCCGGTGTGATCTTCTCGGCCGGCGAGCCCAGCGTCCTCCAGGGCGACCTTCGCTCCGTGCACCGCGACGCGAACGGAGGTCTCTACGCGCCGGGCCAGGCCGAGGATCGGATCCGCTATCGGGTCTCTTCACGACCGACCCTCGAAGGGGACGGGCTCGAGGGGGATCTGGCGCTTCCGCCCGCCCGACGAGGCGATCGATACCTGCAGCTCCCGGAGCTCTCCCCCGAGCTCGAGCAGCTCGCCCGGGAGATCACCCGTGAAACGACCCACGACGCCGAGCAGCTCCGAGCGATCGAATCCTGGCTGCGCGCGCACGGCCGCTACGACGACCAGACCCCCAGCCTCCCGCCGGAGGACCCCCGCTCGCCCATCGAGATCTTCCTGCTCGGAGAGATCACCGGTCACTGCGAGTACTTCGCCACAGGGATGGTCGTGCTGGCCCGGTCCCTCGGACTTCCGGCACGGCTCGTGAACGGCTTCGCGGGGGGCCGGGAGAACACGATTGGAGGATTCGTCGAGCTCACCCGCTCGGACGCTCACGCCTGGGTGGAGGTCCACTTCGAGCGGGCGGGCTGGGTGCGCTACGACCCGACCCCGGTAGACCTGCGACTGCGCGCTGCGGCTGCCGGCTCGCTCTGGGAGCGCGTGGAGGAGATCGGCAGCGCGGTGGAGCTCTGGTGGTTCCAGCGCGTGGTGGACTTCGACCGCTCCGACCAGTTCCGTGCCATGCGCTCCGCCTGGCTCACCTGGCGTGGCGCCCGGGAGTGGACGATGCGCGTCAGCGAGCCCGCCGGGGAGAGGCTGGTGGACTGGCAGTTCGATCCCGGGCTCGTGAAGGTCACGCTCCTCCTGGCCCCCACTGCGGTGGGGGCCGGGGCCCTGCTCGCGCGCCTGCTGCGCCGCCGCCGCCGCCAGGGGCCCCCGAGCGCCTATCGGAAGGCGCTGCGCCTGCTGGCCCGGCGAGGCCTCGCCCGCGGGCCCCAGGTGACGGCGCGTGCCTTCGTGCGCCAGGTCGAGGAGGCACACCCGGGTGAGCCGGCCGCCGCTTTCGAGGCCCTCACCGAGGCCTACCTCCTGGAGCGCTTCGGGGGCCAGCCGGACCCCGACCCGAGGTCCTCGGTGCGCAGGTTCCGGCGCCACCTGCAGCGGGCACGGTAGACTCCAGAACCTGTCTCATGAATCCCGGACCGAGCCGGGTGCGCGAATTCGGCCCGAGATCAAGGCGCGAAACCGCAGGCATAGCCTTAGCTACGTCGAGGTTTCGCAACGCAGAGCTCGGGCCGAAGGCGCGTGCCAGGCGACGGGAGGGGTTCGTGAGATAGGTTCTACACCCGGGAGGCGCGCATGGCCGGACCCCTCGACGGCACCCGCATCGTGGAAACCTGCAGCATGATCACCGGTCCCCTGGCCACCATGATCCTGGCCGATCAAGGCGCGGAGGTGATCAAGGTCGAGCCGCC
>JBDLIK010000390.1:0-4107 GCA_039714895.1 Myxococcota bacterium
GCGCTGATCGCATCCACGACCAGGTCGAGGGCGAGGATCACCCCACAGGGCACCAGGACGAAGGCCATGGAGCGCAGGCTCCGGGCGGGCAGGTAGGCGGCGGGTCGCCCTTCGCGACGCCGGTAGCGCACCACGAAGAAGACGAGGCACACCTCGGCGGCGACGAACCAGACGCCGACGATGAGGGTGATCAGCAGGATCAACCGATCCATGTCACCCGCGTAGCTGGAGGCCGCCTCCGGAAACCAGCCCAGCATCCGCCCCCTTCCCGATGTGGGGGCTGCCCCCCAAGTCTCGCCCGGCTGTGTCGATCGCGGGCGGCGATCCCGCCGCCCGGTATCGCAAGCTGCGTGCCATCGAACCGGGGAGCGTGTGTCCCCGTCGCAGGCTCTGGAATCCGTGCCGGTGGAGCCGAGCGCACCCATCCGGCCGCGCCCGAGGCTCCCCCGACTGGGGAGACCCGCCTCATCTCCCGGCTGGCTGGGCCACAATTCCCCAGCCCGTCAGCCGTTCCAGCCCTCGCGCAGCCGCGTCATGGCCTCTGGATGGCGACGCAGCAGATACCCGAACATGGCCACGGCCGCGAGGATGTTGGCGACCGCCACGATGCCCGCACCGAGTGCACCGACCAGGCTCGGCACCATCGACACCTCGAGCCCGAAGATCACCGCCTGGAAGAGCAGGAACACCAGGATCAGCACCAGCCCGAACTGCGGGTTGCGCTGGAACTGGGAGACCATCCAGGCGACCCCGACGCCAGCCATCAGGAAGAGCAGGACGTGCACCCCCGTGTAGGCGAAGACGATGGTCGGGTCGATGGCCCTGACCTCGTCGGCGGTTCGGCCCAGAAAGAGCACGCTTCCCAGCAGCGATGGCGTATGGAGTGGCTTTCCCTGGAGCGAGTCGATGAACAGGAAGAACACCGCCACCACCGTCGCGCCGATGATCCCGCAGAGCACGCCTTCCTCGACCAGGTTCTTGGCGCGCTCTCCGAGGTCGGCGAGAGTGGCGTGGGGGCTTCCGCCCTCGGCGGCTCGGCTCATGGCTTGGCGTCCTCCATACGATGTGGACGATCGGGGTCGACGAGACTCTCCTCCCGCAGCTCGTGGGCCGCGAACGCTCCGGCGAAGCGATCCAGCCCGGCCTGGCTGATCCCCAGCTCACCCGCGTCGAAATGCCGCGTGAGGGTCTCGAGCTCGGCCCGGAAGCGTTGGTGGTCCCGGGCCAGGCCGGTGAGCTCGCCTTCGAGGTCCGGCCGCAGGCCGTGGAGCGCGGGGAAGTAGAGCTCGTCCTCGAGCGACATGTGGGCATCCAGCGCGTCCTTGAGACGGAGGAAGCACTGGCCCGCGCGGGCCGCGTCCACCTGCTCGAGCGCCTCGGCCACCAGGGCGTGGAGCGCATCGAGCTGCCGGTGCTGCGAGGAGATTCGCCGCGACTCCTGTGCGACCCGCAGGCGCAGCCCGGGTTGCTCGTCCGACATGCTCTGGCCTTCCCGGCAGCAGGTTCTCACCGGCAGTCTACCATCCTCCTCAGTACTTCCTCAGTACTCGACGCCGGCCTCGAATCCGCCGTCCTTCCCCTGCATCACCCGCAGCCGCGCCATGCACGCCATGCAGTAGACGCGGTCTCCCGGGCGAAGCTCCCGGGGGGAGCGGATCACCACCTTGCAGACGGGACAGAGCACCTCGTTGGGAGCCAGCTCGTCTCCGGAACCTTCCCAGCGCCGGTAGAACTTGCGGTACTTCGGCGGCACCTCGTCGAAGCCCCGGTCGTCGAGCTCGAAGCGCCGTCGCGCCCCGGTCCCGTTCTCCGGATCTTCCGGGCTCCCTCCCGGGCGGTCGAGGTTCATGCGAAGCCCAGTCGACCGACGGCGTCGAGGTAGCTGCGACCCAGCTCCGCGTGGTCGTCCGGCTGGGCCTCGATGCGCTCGAGGGTGAGCCGGAAGCTCTCGAGGATCAGCGGATCCAGCTCCTGGCGCACGCGCACGAGCCGCTCTCGGATGCGCGGATCCTGCTTGAGGCACCGCCCCAGCTCGTTCTCACCGAAGCCGATGTGGCGGCGCTCGTCCTTGATGATGCCGAGCAGGATCTCGCGGGTGCGGGCGTCCGCGCTGCGGGCGTGGAGGTGGAAGACCGAGAACTCCATGGCCTCCAGGCACACGTTCTGGGCGAAGACGGCCGCCTCCCAATCCTCGCCGCGAACGAGCTCCAGCAGGCGCTGCTTGAAGGCGAGCAACGTCGGGCTTGCCCGGCGGCGGATCTCGGCCTCCGGGTTCTCCACGCCCAGCTCCTGGAGGCGGTGGATCAGCACCTCCAGGTGGCGGCCCTCGTCCACGGTCTGGGTGGAGAGGAAGACCTTGGTGGGCCGGTTCGGAGCCACCCGGATCAGGGCGCCGGAGCCTTCGAGGGCCGTGGTCTCCCCGATGCAGTAGTTGCAGAGCACCGTGATCAGCCGATCCCGCTCGGACTCCGTGAACTCGACGTCGGGCGTGTCCACGCGGTGCCCGTAGGACAGCCCCTCCAGATAGCCCTGCACGGCGCCGAACCAGAACTCGAACGAGCGCACGTGATCCCGGAACTCGGCCGGGTCCATCTGGTGGAGGTCGGTGGGTTCGGCCACCACGGGCCTTCTAGGGCAGCGCCGGAGTCTGGTACTCGATGCCGATCCGGCCCAGCCGCAGCTTGAACTCCTTGAGGATCGTATCCTCGAGGACGCCCTCGAGCTCCTCCGGGCGGGCCTCGCCGAGCTTCACGCCGTGCCACTCCTCCCCCTGGCTGCGCGTCACGCCGGCGCGGCTGAGCCGCTCCCCGATCTCCTCGGGGGAGGGGCCCTGACGGAACGCGGCCGCGAAGGTCGCGAGCATGTGGTAGGACATCTCCTTCTGGAGCCGCTCGATATCTCCCTTGCGGTCGGGGTGCTGCTGGATGAGCGATCCGATGCGCGCCTCCCCGAAGCCGACGTGGCGCCGCTCGTCCGCGATGGTGCCCGCGAGGGTGTGCGCGAACTTCGGGTTCGTCGCACGGTTTCCCGCGTGCATCATCTCGAAGACGTGGAACGCCATGCCCTCGAGGATCACGTTCTGGCCCACCACCCCCGCGACGAAGTCCTTCTGATCCACCTTCTCGAGGAGGGTCTCGGCGAATCGCACCAGATGAGGGTTTCCCAGGGTCTCGAGGGTCTCCTCGAGCTCGTTCTTCTTCACGCCGAGGTCGTAGAGACGCTGGGTGAAGACCTCGACGTGACGGGCCTCGTCCAGGGTCTGGGTGGCGAGGAATCGCTTGCTCGCTTCGTCCGGCGCGGCGTTCACGAGGCCCGAGGACGCGGCCAGCGCGCAGCGCTCGCCGAGCACGAGCTGCACCGTGGTTCGCACGGCCTGCTCGCGCAGCACGGGATCCTGCTGCACCAGGTCGGGCTCGCGCTCTCCGGGCCGATGGCCGTACTGGGTGTCGAGCAGGTAGCCCTGGGGAGCGGACTCGAGCCAGTGCTGGATGGAGTAGGCGCTGAGAAAGTTGGCCATCGCGACGCGTCTCCTCTGTCACCGGGGTTCGGACGCGCTCCATTCGAACGCAAACCACGTGCCAGAGACGAGGCGGATGCAGCAACTCTCGCGCAGCCCATGGCCCATCACGCCTCTCGGCTGGGGCAGGCTGCCCCGGGCCTCAGAAGGTCTGAGGGAGGCTCCTTCCAAAGGCGGCCGCCAGCAGATGGCTCTCGGTCACCAGCCCCACCAGGCGAGGGCCTCGCTCGCTCGCTTCGACCACCGGGAGACAGCCTCCGCCTTCGAGGCAGAGCTGGCGGACGGCGGCGGTGGATTGCGTGTCAGGCGCCACGGTTTCCGTCACCGGTTCCATGAGCGCCGACACCGGAAGCTCTTCGCCCCCGTCGGCCGGGTCGGGAGGGCGGGTCGCTCGGTGCAGCAGCGCGAGGGCCAGCGAGCGATAGCTGAGCACGCCCACCAGCACCCCGTCGTGGACGACGAGCAGGCGACGCAGCCGGGCGAACTGCATCAGCCGCTCGACCTCCAGGGTCGAGTCGTCAGGAGACACGCAGATGAAGTGGCGTCGCATCAGCGCGTCGACGGGGAGAGAGGCAAGGCTCGGATCCATC
>JBDLIK010000391.1:0-4094 GCA_039714895.1 Myxococcota bacterium
ACAGGGAGTTCTGCGTCATCGAGATCGAGCCCCAGGAGGAGACGGACGAGTGGGAGCGGGGCCCCCTGCTGGCCACGGGGCTCGGCTACGACGCGACTCCCTTCCTCCGCTACAACATCGGCGACGTGGGGACGCGGGCCAAGGCGCCGTGTCCCTGCGGACGCCCTGGAAACGTCTTCCTCGACATCGACGGCCGGGTGGACGACTACGTGGTCACCCCCAGCGGTCGGCTGGTGGGCCGCCTCGATCACGTCTTCAAGGAGCAGTGGGACGTCCACGAGGCGCAGATCCTGCAGCAGACCGCCGACTCCATCACCGTGCTGATCGTGCCCCGCTCCACCTACAGCGAGGCCAGCCAGCGCAAGCTCCTCTCGGAGGTCCATGCACGCCTCGGCGACGACATCCGCGTGGACGTGCGCATCGCCGACCGCATTCCTCGCGAGGAGAACGGCAAGTTCCGGGCGGTGAAGTCGCTGCTCGGGGAGCGCTACCGGTGATCCGGGTGGCGCTGGTGCACACCGTGAAGGACTACCAGGGGATTCGCCCGCCCTTCGGTCCTGGCAAGCAGCATCCGGAGCTCACCCGCCTCGGCGGGGGGTCGTCGTCGGAGCCGCCCAACCCGGTCTATGCGGCGGTGCGTCAGGCGCTCGCCGCCCTGGGTCTGGACGCAGAGGCGTTCGGCAGCGAGGCATGGAACCCCCTGGGCGCCCTCGTCGATCGCGGCCAGCGGGTGGTCCTGAAGCCGAACTTCATTCGCCACTGGAACCCGAGCGCCGAGGGCACCCTCGAGAGTGTCGTCACCCACGCCTCGATCCTGCGTGCCATCGCCGACTACGCACTCCTCGCCGTGGGGCCCGACGGCTCGGTGGTCATCGCCGAGGCGCCCCAGCAGGATTGCAGCTTCGCAACCCTGGCCCGCCGGATCGGACTGCCGGAGCTGCAGGCCTTCTACGCCGAGCAGCTGGGGCGCGAGCTCGGGGTGATCGACCTGCGCCGGGAGGAGGTCTCCACCCGGGACGGCGTGATCGTCGAGCGCCGGCCGCTCCCGGGAGACCCGGCGGGCTACCGGGTGGTGGACCTGGGAGCCCGGAGCTTCTTCCAGGGGGCGGGGCTCGACCCCCAGCGCTTCCGGGGCGCCGACTACGACCCCGCACCCACCAGCGAGCACCACCGGGACGGCCGCAACGAGTACCTGCTCTCGGAGACGGTCCTCTCGGCGGATCTGGTGGTGAACCTGCCGAAGCTCAAGACCCACAAGAAGACTGGAACCACCCTGGCCCTCCAGAACCTGGTGGGGATCAACGGCGACAAGAACTGGCTCCCCCACCACTGCGTCGGCCCGGTCGCCGAAGGAGGCGACGAGTATCCCGGACAGCGCCCGCTCGATCGCTGGCGCACCCGGGGGGCGGAGCACGCCAAGCGCTGGCTCCGCCGGGGACGTGGGATCGGGATGGTGCGCCTGCTCCGTCGGCTCGAGTTCCGGGTTCGCGGCGACGGCTTCATCCGCGCCGGAAACTGGCACGGCAACCGCACCACCTGGAGGATGGCCCTCGATCTCAACCGCTGTCTCTACTACAGCGGAGTCGACGGTCTGCAGCTGGACGCACCGGCGCCGGTGCGGACGGTGCTGACCCTGCTGGACGGAATCGTGGCGGGGGAGGGTGAGGGTCCGCTGGCACCCCGGGATCGTCCGCTGGGTGCGCTGGTGGCGTCCACGGACCCGGTGGCCGTCGACCTGGTGGCCCTGCGTCTCATGGGCTTCGACGAGGAGCGCATCCCGAAGATCCGCGAAGCCATGCTCGACCCCGGGCCCCGCATCACCTCGGTGCGCAAGACCTCGGACGTCGAGGTCGCCCTGGTGCAGGGAGAGAGTTGCCGCACCGTGGCGCTCGATGCCGTCCCCTGCGAGCGGCCCTTCGAGCCCCATCCCGGATGGAAGGGACACATCGAGAGGAAGGCCTCGTGAAGCAGATCCTGCAGAACGCCCGCACCGGTGACCTCGCGTTGGTGGAGGTGCCCACCCCCCTACCGGAGGCCGGCCAGGTCCTGGTTCGGAACCGCTACTCGGTGGTCTCCGCCGGGACCGAGGCCCAGTCGCTCTCCTTCGCTCGCATGTCGCTGCTCGCCAAGGCCCGTTCTCGCCCGGACCTGGTGGCCCAGGTGAGGCGCAAGATGCGCGAGGAGGGCCCGCTGCCCACCTACCGAACGGCGATCAGCCGCCTCGAATCGCCTCAGCCCCTCGGCTACTCGTGCGCGGGCATCGTCGAGGCCGTGGGACCGGGGGTGACCCGCTTCGTCGTCGGGGACGCGGTGGCGTGTGCGGGCGCCGGCTACGCCAACCACGCCGAGTTCGTGGCGGTCCCCCATAATCTGGTGGCGGCGGTGCCCGCCGGCGTCGGGCTCGAGAAGGCGGCCTTCGCGACCCTCGGAGCCATCGCCATCCAGGGGATCCGGGTCGCCGAGCCGACCCTGGGCGAGGTCAGCGCCGTCGTAGGACTCGGCCTGATCGGCCAGCTCACCGTCCAGCTGCTGCGGGCCAACGGCTGTCGGGTGCTCGGCCTGGACCTGGAGCCGGGGCGGGTGAAGGAGAGCCTCGAGCAGGGAGCGGATTGGGCGTACGAGACCGCCCGGCTCCCCGCAGCCTGGAAGGAAGAGGCGACCGAGGGCCACGGCGTCGACCTCGCCGTCGTGACGGCGTCCTCCTCGACTTCGGCGCCCCTCGACCTCGCCGCCGAGCTCTGCCGCCACAAGGGTCGCGTCTCGGTGGTGGGGGCCATGCCGATGGAGCTCCAGCGACGCACCTTCTACGAGAAGGAGCTCGACCTGCGCATGAGCACCTCCTACGGACCGGGGCGCTATGACCGGAGCTACGAGGAGCACGGTCACGACTACCCGCTGGGGTACGTGCGCTGGACCGAGAACCGCAACCTGCAGTCGTTCCTGCAGCTGGTGAGCTCCGGCAGCGTGCGCACCGAGCAGCTCGCCACCGAGACCCATCCCTTCGCGGACGCCGGGCGCGTCTACGAGGAGCTGGCCAAGGGCCGCCGCAAGGCCGTGGCGCTGATCTTCGAGTACCCGGAGGACGTGCCCGCCGCACGGCACGTGGAGCTCTCGTCCGTCTCCGACGGCCCCGTCAAGGACTCGGTGGGCGTGGCCTTCATCGGGGCCGGGAACTATGCCAAGGGCGTGCTGCTGCCGGCGCTCGGCGCGCAGCCCCAGGCGCGTCGGGTTTCACTGGTGACTGCCACCGGGGCTTCGGCCCGGCGCACCTCGGAGAAGTTCGGGTTCGGAGCCTGCGGCACCGACCCGGAGGTGGCCTTCGGGGATCCGCAGGTGGACCTGATCTTCGTCGCCACGCGCCATGACAGCCATGCGGATCTGGCGAGTCGGGCGATCCGCGCGGGAAAGGGCGTCTGGCTGGAGAAGCCCGTCGCCCTCGACGCCGAGGAGCTCGAGCAGGTGGCGGCCGCGGTGAGCGAGGAGAACGGCTTCCTGGCCGTCGGCTACAACCGGCGCTTCTCGTCCCATGCGCGCGCGGTGCGAGCCGCCTTCGACCAGCGCCTGGGCCCGCTGGCGATCCATTACGCGGTGTCGGCAGGCCCGCCGCCGGCGGGCACCTGGATCACCGACCCCCGCGAGGGAGGAGGGCGCGTCATCGGCGAGGTCTGCCACTTCGTGGACCTGTGCAGCTACCTGGTGGGAGCTCCGCCGACCACGGTCTATGCGCGCTTCCTCGGCCGGAACAGCGCCACCGACGATTCCATCATGGCCACCCTCGGCTTCTCGGACGGCTCCACGGCGTTCATCGAGTACCTGGCGCGGGCGAGCGAGGAGCTTCCCAAGGAGCGCTTCGAGGCCTCGGCGGATGGGTGCACCGCCCGCTGTCTGAACTTCCGGACCACCTCCATCACGGGTCAGAAGGAGCTGCGCAGCTTCAACCAGGACAAGGGCCAGACCGCCGCCCTCGAGGAGATCCTCGCGGCGGTGCGCAGCGGTCGCCCCTCGCCGTTCACGCTCTACGAGATCGCGGCCGTCTCCCGGGCGACGTTCGCGATGCTCGAGTCGGCCGCCACCGGGCGCGAGATCAAGCTCCA
>JBDLIK010000392.1:0-4089 GCA_039714895.1 Myxococcota bacterium
CGTCCCCACAACAGCGAAGGAACCCATCATGTCATCACTCCGTCAGAGGATGCTCGAAGACCTCCGTGTGCGCAACTACTCCCCGCCCACGCAGAAGAGTTGAACGAAACCGCTGCGCGGTAGTCGTCGCCGATCAAGGCGGTGTTCGAGCGGGGAGCTGAGAGGCGGCTCGAGCACGTCGGGTAGATTGCCGCGACGAGGCGTCGCAACGGCGACGGGGGCACGCCGGGGAGAGAATGGGTTCCTTCACCGGGGATTGCCGTCCCCACAACAGCGAAGGAACCCATCATGTCATCACTCCGTCAGAGGATGCTCGAAGACCTCCGTGTGCGCAACTACTCCCCGCCCACGCAGAAGAGGTACATCGAGTGCGTCGCCCGTTTCGCGAAGTACTTCGGGAGGTCGCCGGACCAGCTGGGTCCGAAGGAGATCCGGTCGTTCCAGGTGTATCTCGTCGACCAGAAGAAGTGCTCTTGGACCGTCCTCAACCAGACGGTCTGCGCGCTGCGCTTCCTCTACACGACCACCCTCGACAAGGACTGGGTGGTCCGACACATGCCGTACGCGAAGGGTGAGAAGAAGCTGCCCGTAGTGCTCAGCCAGCTCGAGGCGACGAAGCTGTTGCAGGTGGTCCAGAGCATGAAGCACCTGGCGATGCTGTTGCTGGGGTACTCGGGAGGGCTGCGTGCCTCGGAGATCGCCAACGTCGCGGTCACGGACATCGACAGCGACCGGATGATCATCCATGTCCGGCAGGGCAAAGGCCGGAAGGACCGCATCGTTCCGCTGTCGCCGATTCTGCTGGCGACCGCGCGTCAGCACTGGTTGACCGAGCGACCCCGGAAGTTCCTGTTTCCCGGCCAAGACCCGAAGCGGCCGATCTCGACATCGACGATCGCCAAGATCGTACGGAATGCCGGCAAGGCAGCGCGCATCAAGAAGACCGTCACGACGCACACGCTGCGACACACGTTCGCGACCCATCACCTCGAAGCGGGAACGGATCTCCGCACGCTGCAACTGTTGATGGGGCACACGAGCCTGAAGACGACGAGCCTCTACCTGCACGTGTCCACGGAGAGGATCCGCTCCGCCAAGACGCCGCTCGAGCTGCTGGACAACTTCGACGAGTAGCCCGACGTGGTCAGGCCACCGATCGAGGTGGCCGACGTCCTCGCAGCTCACGCCGACACCTTCCTGAAGGTGTACGGCGATGCTGTGTCGTCGGCCAAGAGGCGCGTGTTGCGCGATCTCGTCGTTTGCCGCACCGCAGCGCTCGGCGGACACATGGAGCGCTGCGACGAGTGCGGTCACAAACGACCTGCGTACGATTCGTGCGGGAACCGGCACTGTCCGAAGTGCCAGGCTGCTGCCCGAGCCAAGTGGCTGGAAGCGCGAGCCGCGGACTTGCTGCCGGTCGAATACTTCCACGTCGTGTTCACCGTGCCTCCGCCGATCGCCGAGATCGCGCTGCAGAACAAGAAGGCGATGTACGGCATCCTGATGAGGGCCGCGGCCGAGACGCTCAAGCAGATCGCCGCCGACCCGAAGCACCTCGGGGCGAAGATCGGCTTCCTCTCCGTCTTGCACACGTGGGGGCAGAATCTCCACCACCACCCGCACGTCCACTGCGTCGTCCCAGCCGGCGGTCTCTCGCTCGATGGCGAACGATGGGTCTCTTGTCGTCCGGGTTTCTTCCTGCCCGTTCGCGTGTTGAGCAGCGTCTTTCGCGGCAAGTTCCTCGACCTGACACGACGGGCCTTCGCCGACGGGAAGTTCCAATTCCAAGGATCGCTCGCCAAGCTCGAAGACGCAGACGAATTCGCTGCGCACCTCCAGAACAGCTACGCCAACAACTGGGTCGTCTACGCCAAGCGGCCATTCGGCGGGCCTGCGCAGGTCCTCAAGTACCTGGCTCGCTACACGCACCGCGTGGCGATCTCGAACCACCGACTCGTGTCCCTGGGCGACGACCGGGTGCGGTTTCGCTGGAAGAACTACGCCCGTGGAAATCGCCAGCGCGTCATGACGCTCGATGCCGTCGAGTTCATCCGGCGCTTCCTGCTCCACGTCTTGCCCAAGGGCTTCGTCCGCATCCGGCAGTACGGATTGCTGGCGAATCGGTGTCGAAGCGAGAACCTCGCCCGATGCCGAGAGTTGCTCGGAGGCGACGACAAGGAGAGCGGTGACCTCACTGATTCCATCGGTGCCTTGACCGACGATGGCCAGGAACCGGCCTGCCCAGTGTGCGGGAAAGGAACCATGGTGCGCGTCAGCGTGATACCCGGGCCCCTACGCAAGCGGTGGCGCAACCGCGCGCCCCCGATCCTCGACAGCTCGTGAAACTCACTCGTCGATCCGTACCCACAGCTACCACCGTGGCCGGACAGCGCGCGAGCTGCGCCGTAGGATGCGCGTGTACCGCTCGACCCGGAACGCCGGAATCGGGAACAACGCACCTCTCGTACTCGTCGTCATCGACGCCTCCCTCCGTCCTTCGCGTGCTTCCTTCCACACGACCCAGTGCTACGAACGCGCATGGCTCTCGACGCGGCATCGGCTCGCTGAATCAAAACCCATAGCCGCGTCACCGCGGTTTCGCTCAACAGATTCTTGCCGGCATGGCCGCCCTCGCCTCGGCCCGCAGCGCCCGCCTCACGCAGCACCCCTCCGTCCTTCGCGGCTCTCGTTCATCCCGCCACGCCGGAAAGAATCCTATTCGTTACCGGGACGGCTCGACCCACGTGGTCTTCACCCCTCACACGCTGATCGAGCGGCTCTGCGCCTTGATCCCTCGGCCTCGCAAGAAGCTCGTCAACTACTACGGGGTGTTCGCGCCGGCCGCCGGGTTGCGCGACTACATCGTCCCGGGACCGGCCGGCGACCACGAACCGGACGAGGCCGAAGCCCCAGCGCCCGACGACGCCATCCGCAGGCTCGGCATCGGCAGCAAGCCACCCGCTGCCGTCCCCCACGCACCCTCGCGCCTCGCCCCGCGCAAGGCCTACACCTGGGCCGACCTGATGCGCCGGGTCTTCCTGATCGAGGTCATGACCTGCCCGCACTGCCAGGGGCCGCGGCGGCTGCTCGCCGCCGTGTTCGATCCCGAGGCCATCGAACAGATCCTCCGCTGCCTCGGCCTGCCGCTCGACGCGCCCGCCATCGCGGCGGCCCGGCCGCCCCCGCACCAGCGCCTGCCCTGGTGAGGCGCTGACCAGAGGATCCGAGAAAGCAGGCGCTAGCAACGGATCGCGCAGAGGTCGCGGTGTGTCCGCACCGCCGCGAACGCAGCCCTGCCGCGCCGGCAACGCCCTCCAGCGACCCCGAAAACGCCACGCGCCGATCCCGATCGGATAGAATCCGACCGCGCCGACCCGACGGGCGGGTCGGGCAGGCACTTTGTCTTTCCTATCCCGCCCCGACCGTGCCTGCGAGGGCGTGAGCAGGCAGAATGACGGCCATGAGCGACCGCCGGATGACGTGCCCCACCGCTTGCTCGCTCCTGCTGATCACGCTCGCATCGTGCGCGGCCCCGACCCCGCACGACGCGTTGCCGCCCGACAGCATTCCGGCCCGCTGGCTTCGCGCCGTCCAACAGCAAGACTGGTCGGCGATGGGCGACATGCTGGCCGAGCGCGCGATCTACGCCGACACGACGAAGCGCGACTTCGACACTGAGCCATACTATGTGACCGGACGCCAGGCCATCGTCGAGTTGCGGCAGAGGGCGGCCGCCGGCACCGCCACCGACCAGGTCCAGTTCACGCTGCTCGATCACTACGAGACCGGCGGCGTAACGGTGCTGCACCTCAACCTCGACGTTGAGGACTCCGGCGAATCCTGGGGCATCCAACAGGAAACGATCACGCTCTCGTGTCGGGTGATGACCGTGCTGACCGTCGACGACGGTAAGATCGTTCACGTGCACGACCATGCCGACTGGGCCGGCGCGATGGAGCAAGTCGAGAGGATGAAGTCCGCGAAAGGCGGTTAGCTAGATCCTGTTCAGCATAGGCGAAAGTGCGCGCGGCGCGTGACCTGCGAGCCTCGCGCGAATCGATTCCGCAGGCTCGAAACAGTCGTTCGAGG
>JBDLIK010000393.1:0-4084 GCA_039714895.1 Myxococcota bacterium
CTGACCGGCTGTCTCGGCGACGCCTTCGACGAGGTGCGCACGAGGGCCACGGCTCATGCCCTGCGAGAATCCGCCTACGTGCTGTGGAAGAGTGAGCGGGAGTCGGAGGCCCGCGCCTGTCTTGCGGCGGCACGCAGCTTCGACGCCGACGGTCCGGAGGCCAACCCCGTGGCCCGCGCGCTCCTGGAGCAGATGCTCGCTCCCGTTCTGGAGTCCCTGGCCGAGGAAGGCGAGCCGTCTCTCCTGGTGAAGGGGGAAGCGGGACTCATTGCCAAACCCTGAGGCAGGTTGCAGGGGGAGATCCAGCCGGATGAGCGTCGTGCAAGGCCGTTTCTGGCGCGCCTCGCTTTCGCGCGAGGAGGGCGTCGTCCTTTCGCTCCAGCGGGAGAGTCTGCCGGCGGATCTCCAGGAGATCCGCGATCTCCAGATCACGCTGCCCCTGGAGCGCTGGAATCCGGTGGTGCGCAACGTGCTCTCGGATCGCAAGCTGCTCGGTGGCATCCTGCTCGACCGCGCCCAGCCCAAGGAGGGCGTGGCGACGGTGATCGCCCGGGACCGTCTCTACTTCGATCTGCAGCGCGTGCTGCTCGACGTCACGACCCTCCTCCTCGAGACCGGCTGGTTGGTGCTCCACGTCCCCGAACCCTCGGACCCCTAGCCCCAGGCGAGCGAAGCGGCGCACGACGGGATCGAGGCCGATGCAGGGCCGCTGGCAGTGGAGGCAGCGGGCATCGCCCGCTGCCTCCACTGCCCCTTTACGGGATCGTGAAAAGGGTCACCATGGGGCTGGACCCGACGCGCGCCGAACTTCCAGCGAATCCTTGGAAGCCGGCGTCAACTGATTGGAATCAGAGGATCTTCTGCGCCCGCGCCTGACCTGGCGGCGGGCGAGCCTCGAGGAGGAGGCATGAGACGCAGATTCGGGCGCCGCCGAAGCGGCGCGGAGGAGGCTCGGGCCGTCGATCCGCGGGCGCTCGTCCGCATCAGCGAGCTGGGCCTCGTCCCCGCTGCATCCCTCGACCCCCTGGGCGACGAAGACGTGCCCGCCAGCCTGGCCGCCCTCGGCCTCGGCGAGGGCGACGCGGGACGACTGCTGGTGGGCTACACGCCCGCCGATGCCACCGGGGCGTTGCTCGCCAGCGTGGCGCTGGCGCTTCGGCTCCACGAGCAGGACGGCTTCACCGGGCGCGTCTACGCGGTGGCTCCGCACTGGTCGCTCTTCGCGCGCCGCATGCTGGCCCGGCTTGGCGGGCTGCCGGTGTCCCTCGAGCCCGTCGAGGCGCCGGCCCTCGCGGAGCCCTCTCCGGTTGCACCGGCGAGCGCGTCGCAGCCTGTGGTGGTGCCCGTGGAGGCGTTGCTGCGACAACCCGCGGACGCGGATCAACGGAGTCTGCTGGCGCGGGTCGCCGAGGCACTCGCAGGGCTGGCCGCCAAGCACGGCGGGGCGCTGCGTGGCACCGGCGACGCGATCGAGCTCGTGGTGCTTGCCCGCCGAATCGCGGCGCTGCGCGTGGAGGGCGCGGGGGTCGCCCTCGAGTCCTTCGTGCCGCGCCGTTCCGTGCTGCGGGTCGAACCCGATGGCGTGTCGGATGCCCTCGATCGCCTGGAGGGCGCGCTTCGCAAGCACCTGAACGAGCGTCGGGTGCGCGAGGGGGAAGACGGACTGCGAGGTCGCGTCCTCGGCCACCTCGCGCAAGCCGGGACGCTGCGCGCGGTGCTGCCCTGGCCGCTCGGGGGAAGCGACTCGGACGAGCTGGACTTCGTCGCTCTCGATGCCGACGGCACCCCGGTGGTCGGAGCGGTGCGTCGCAGGCTGAGCCTCACGGCGTTGCTGGCGATCCTGCGGGCGGGCGAGGCGATCGAGCCCTTCCTCCCGGGACTCCTTGCGGGAGCTCCTGCGCCCGTGCGCATGGCTCCGCCCCGGCTGTGGCTGGCGGCGGCCGAGGTCGATGGTGCCACGCGCCGCGTGCTCGGTCGGTTTGCCGGGGGCTTGCTGGGCTTCGAGATCGAGCAGGCGGGCTCCCGGACGCCCACCCTGCGCAGCGCCAGCTGGGCGAGCGGAGCGGAGGCGGGGGCTGCCGTGGCGCTACCGCCCCTCGTCGCCAGTCCCCCCGAATCCGCCCAGGGGTCCGAGACCCGAGCCCCGGAGCCAGAGGCGCGGGGGGGCCGTCGTCGGCGCTCCCCCAGGCGTCGCCCGAGTGAGCCGGCCGAGGAAGAGGAGACGCCGGCAGCCAGCGTTGGCTTCGAGGAAGTGTCCCTGTTCGACCTGGACGACGAGGCGGGCTCGGCAGACCGCGCCGCAGGCCAGAGGCGCCGTCGCAGGGGCCGTGGCCGTCGTTCCCGGCGTCCCGAGTCGGGCGGAGGCGGCGAGGCCCGCGAAGGTGGCTCCGAGGAGAGCCGCGAGGCCGAGACGTCGGCCGAGCGGCCCGCCCGCCGCGGCGGGCGCCGCCGCAGCACCAGCACCCGCGTAGCTTCCGAGCCGCCGCCACAGCCGGCGTCCGAGGACACTGACGAGGAGCTGGTCGCCGAGGAGGACGACGGGAGCTTCGTTCAGCTCGCTCCCGACGCTCCCGACCTCGATGAGCCGGCGGTCGTCGTCTACGACGACGAAGAGGAGGAAGCGGGCGCCGCGCCGGTGCGCGTCGCCCTGCCCGCGCCGGAACCCGAAGCTCCGGCTCGTCCCCTACGCCGGCGCACGGCGCTGGTGGCCCACGCCGACCGGGAATCGCTGGCGGCGGCGGTTCTGCTCGCCCGGGACCTGCGCCAGGTGGAGGGCATCTGGACCTACTCCCAGGCCGAGCTGATGACGTTCTTTCGCAGCGTCACCACCGACCTGCGCGAGGACCTCGGCATCTGCGTGGTCGGCTTCACACCCTCGCCGGCCCGGGAGGTGATCCAGACCGCCTCCCTGTATCGCGAACGGCTCAGCTGGTTCGACCACCACGACTGGCCCCCCGAGGACCTCGGTGCCCTGCGCGAGGCCATCGGGGAGGAGGGCGTCTTCCACCTCCCGGGCACCGAGAGCAGCCTCACGGCGGTGCTCGGGGTCTGCAACCGGCGGAGCCGCTTCTCGGACAAGCTCGTGGACCTTGCCACCAGCCGCTTCACGCATCACGACTACGAGCGCTGGGGGCGGCTGTGGTGGTGGCGGCTGGGAGAGATCGCCAGCCGGAGTGGCGAACACCGGGCGGAGCTCGATTCCCTGCTGGCCGGGCGACCCTCGGACCTGGCCCGGGAGGCCTCCCGCACCGATCCGCCCCCGCTTCCGGCGGAGGCCGAGTTCGCGGCGAGACGGGACTTCCGGGTGGTCCACTTCGGGGGCTACACGCTGGTGGTGGTGCCGGTTCCCGCCGGGCTCGATCTCTACCTGGCCGGGCGCATCGTCCGCGATCGGTATGGGGCCCAGCTGTCCCTCGCCCATGCCGAGGCGGGCAATGCGGAGCTGCTTGTGCTGGGAGGCGACGACGGCGGGGCGGGGCGACGCACGCTGAATCTCCCCGCCATGATCGATCACCTGGCCGGGAAGTTCTCCTGGGTCGACGCGCTCTCCGACGCCGACCACGTGGCACGTCTCCGCGTGCACGGCCTCACCGAGCACCCGCAGCGCTTCGACGAGCTGGTCGGCGAAATCGCGATGGGACGCTCGATCCTCGAGGGCTGAGCCCCCGTGCCCGGGGTCCCGCTGAACCTCGTGGAGATCTTCTCCTCCGTCCAGGGAGAGGGTCCCCACGTCGGCCAGCGCACCCTCTTCGTGCGCTTCGGAGAGTGTGATCTGCGCTGTCGCTGGTGCGACTCCCCGGGCACCTGGCGACCGGCCCGTCGCTGCCGCGTGGCCCTCGATGCGCGCGGCAGCGAGCACGAGTGGCGCGACAACCCGCTCCGGCCCCCCGAGGTGGTCGAGGCCGCCGAACGGCTGGATCTGTCCAGCCACGCCTTCGTCAGCCTGACCGGGGGCGAACCCTTGCTGCAGCCCGAGGGCGTCGCAGCCTGTGCCCGCGCGCTGCGCGAGCGCGGCCCGCGGCTGCTGCTCGAGACCCACGGACTGGCCCACCAGGCCCTCCCCGCGGTGCTCGACTGCGTCGAC
>JBDLIK010000394.1:0-4076 GCA_039714895.1 Myxococcota bacterium
CCGACGATCCCCCGCAGGTCCTCCACGCGCTGGGCGAAGGCTTCTTCGATGGCCTGGTGCTCGAAGAGCAGATGGGTACCGCACTCTCCCGCATCCAGTAGACGGTTCGTGTCCATCCGCTCCTCTCGACTCCTTCCCCGCACCAGGCTCATCGGCACGAAGTCCGGCCCGGTTGACGGTCCGTGCACCGGCAAGAAATGTGCAAGAGCGAGAAGCCCGGGGGGGCTCTGGCTGGCGTCCGGCAAGCGCGGGTCCCTGCGGCGGCTACCCTCCGCGCCTCGTGTTGATGCGGCTCGAAGGAATCGAGAAGCGCTTCGGCGACCGGGTGCTCTTCCAGGGCGTCAGCTTCGACGTGCGCTCGGGAGACCGCATCGGGCTCGTCGGTCCCAATGGAGCCGGCAAGACCACCCTGCTGCGCATCGCGGCGGGCGTCGAGCCCCCGGACGGCGGTCGTCGCCTGCTGGCCCGGGGAACCTCGGTGGCGATGCTCCGCCAGGAGATCGATCCCACCCTGGAACGAAGCGTGCGCGAGGAGGCGTCCTCCGCCTTCGCCGCTCTCGACGCCGTGGAAGCCGAGCTGCGCGAGCTCGAGCAGCGCATGTCGGAGCTCGGCGGGCGTGGCGAGGGGGTGCCCGCCGCGCTCGCGGAGCGTTACGACCACCAACGGACGCAGTTCGAACAAGAGGGCGGGTTCGACCGCGAGGCCCGGGTCGAGCGGACCCTGGCGGGACTCGGCTTCGACGAGGCGGACCGCGAGCGACCCCTGTCGTCCTTCAGCGGGGGCTGGCTCATGCGGGTGGAGCTCGCGAAGCTGCTGCTCGCCGAGCCCGAGGTGCTGCTGCTCGACGAGCCGACCAACCACCTGGACCTCCCTTCCATCCAGTGGTTCGAGCAGACCCTCGAGGAGTTCCGGGGCGCGGTGCTCGTGGTCTCCCACGACCGCACCTTCCTGCGCCGCCACGCCCGCAGCATCGCCGGGCTGGAACGCGGCGGCTTCAGCCTCACACAAGGGGGCTGGGATCGCTACCTCCAGGAGCGCGAAGAGCGGCGAACCCAGGCGGAGGCGCGGCGCCGGGTCCAGCAGCGACAGGTCGCCGAGACGGAGCGCTTCATCCAGCGCTTCCGTGCCAAGGCTTCGAAGGCGCGTCAGGTCCAGAGTCGGGTCAAGGCGTTGGCCCGGATGGAGCGGGTCGAGGTGGCGAGCGACGCGCGGCGTCGCATCCGCATGCGCATCCCTCCGGTGGCCCGGGCGGGCGAGGTGGTGCTGCGCCTCGAGGGGGTGCACAAGCGCTACGAAGACACGGCGGTCTACCGGGGCGTCGACCTCGAGGTGCGGCGCGGGGACAAGGTGGCTCTGGCGGGACCCAACGGCGCCGGGAAGTCGACGCTGCTCCGCATCGCGGCCGGGGCCCTCGCCTTCGAGCAGGGCGAGCGGATCCTGGGACACAACGTCAGCTGCTCCTTCTTCGCTCAGCACCAGCTCGAAGTCCTGCGCGGGGAGGCCAGCGTGCTCGAAGAGCTCGAGGCCCTGGCGCGCACCGACGACCTGCCTCGCCTGCGCTCCCACCTCGGAGCCTTCCTCTTCTCCGGAGACGACGTGGAGAAGAAGGTCTCGGTGCTGTCGGGCGGCGAGAAGTCCCGTCTGGCCCTGGCGCGGCTCCTGCTGCACCCCGCGAACCTGCTGGTCCTCGATGAGCCCACCAACCACCTGGACGTGGACGCTTGCGAGATTCTCGAGGAGGCGCTGCGCGGCTACGGCGGGACGCTGCTCTTCATCTCCCACGACCGCAGCTTCATCAACGCCCTGGCCACCCGGGTGGTGGAGGTCCGCCAGGGGAGGCTCCGGGAGTTCCACGGCAACTACGACGACTACCTTCGCGACGCCGGGGACGGATCGGCCGCCGGAGGCAGCGTTCCCGGACACGGCCGGCGACGTGCGCCCGGGGCGGGAGCGGAGGGCGGGACCGCCGCTCCCGCCGGGGACCGCCGGGAAACGCGCCGTCGAGATCGGGAGCACCGGCGCCAACGGGAGCGCCTGGCCCGCCAGATCGAGCGCCTGGAGGCGGAGATCCTCGAGCGGGAGAAGGCTGTGGAGGCGCTGCGCTGGCGCCGGGGGGACCCGGAGGTGCATCGCGACGCCGAGCGGGCGCGTGCCCTCGAGGCCGAGGGGGTCGCGCTCGACGCGGCCATTCGGGAGCTCTATCGCGGGTGGGAGGCCCTGGCCGCGGAGCTCGAGGCCCTCGAGTGCGAGGACGCCGAGGGCTCTGGCTGATGCCGACGGGAGACGCTCCGCCGCTCCGGCTGCTTCCCGCCCCCCGTCGCATCGAGCGCCTGGAACGCGGGCCCGCGGCGTCGGCCCCCGAGGTCGCGACCCTGCGCGACCCGTCGCAGGAAGCCCAGAGCTTCGAGCTCCAGCTGGACGTTCATGGAGTGCGCATCCGCCACCGAGACGCGGCCGGTCTCCGCTACGCCCGGGCCACCCTGGAGCAGATCCGAGGGCAGTCGCCGGGCGGCCTCCCCGGCCTGCGCATCGTCGACGGACCGGATCTTCCGGTGCGGGGCTACATGCTCGACGTGAGCCGCGACCGCGTTCCCACCCGCGCGTCGCTCGAGCAGCTGGTGAAGCGGCTGGACCTGCTGCGCATCAACCACCTCGAGCTCTACACCGAGCACACCTTCGCCTACCGCGAGCACGAGCCCGTCTGGCGGGATGCCTCGCCGCTCACCGCCCTTGACATCCGCTGGCTGGATGACCTCTGCCGCCAGCGGGGCATCGAGCTCGCCGCCAACCAGAACTGCTTCGGCCACATGGAGCGCTGGCTGCGCCACGAGGCCTACCGGCCGTTGGCGGAGGTCCCCGACGGCACCCGGACGCGGCAGGGGGAGCCGCGCGCCGCCGCGACGCTGGCGCCATCTGCCGAAAGTCTTGCCTTCGTGCAGGGACTGCTCGCCGAGCTCGTACCGAACTTCGCGAGCCGACGCGTAAACGTCGGCTGCGACGAGACCTTCGAGCTCGGCCGGGGGCGGAGCGCCGCCGCGGTCCGCGAGCGCGGCGCGGGGCGGGTCTATCTGGAGTTCCTGCTGGGGATTCTCGAGAGCGTCCACGAGATGGGCCGCGAGGCGCTCTTCTGGGGGGACATCCTGCGGCACCATCCGGAGCTCGTCGGCGAGCTGCCGCGGCGGGACACCATCGCCCTGGCCTGGCACTACGAGGCACCGCTGGAGCCCTCCGAGCTGCCCGGACCGGTGCGCGAGCGGCTGGCGGACTTCGGTCTCAGCGACGTCTGGCTCTCGGGCTTCGAGGCCCACGTGGAACCCTTTGCGTCCGCCGACCTCCCCTTCTGGGTGTGCCCGGGGACCTCCACCTGGAACGCACTGCTGGGCCGCTGGCCCAACGCGCGCGCCAACCTCGCCGATGCGGCGTCGGTCGCTGCAGGCTCGGGAGCCGGGGGCATGCTGGTGACGGACTGGGGGGACAACGGCCATCTCCAGCCTCCCTCCCAGAGTCTGCTGCCCCTGGCCTACGGGGCGGCGGTGGCCTGGTGCTTCGAAGCGAACCTCGACCTCGAGGTGGCGCCGCTGCTCGACGCCTTCGTCTTCGAGGACGACGCCGGCGAGCTCGGGGGCGCGCTCGAGGCCATGGGCTGCCTCGACGCCCTCACCGGGCTGCAGGCGATGAACGCCAGCCCCCTGCACGCGGCGCTGCTCGGCAACACGAGCCAGCGGACCTGGGGACGCATCGACGCCGACGGCCTGGGCGGGTTGCACGAGGCCCTCGCGCGAATCGGGGCCCGGATCGAAGCCTCCCGACCGGGCTGCGCCGACGGGGAGGCCGTCCAGCGAGAGCTCCTCCAGGGCCTGCGCTTGGCGCGCCACGGAGCCTGGCGGCTCGCGCGGGAGGTCGACCTGCCGAGGCCCCCGGAAGCCGAGCTGGGCCGGGATCTCACCGAAGCGATCGCGGAGCAACGCGCCTGCTGGCTTGCGAGCAGCCGACCCGGCGGCCTCGACGACAGCCTGTCCCGGCTCGAGCGAACCCTCGCCGAATACACCACGAGGTGAGCGCTCGGGCCGACGCC
>JBDLIK010000395.1:0-4074 GCA_039714895.1 Myxococcota bacterium
AGATGCTCGGTCAGCTGGCGTCCCAGCGCACGCCGCCCACCCGCGGCGTAGACCCCGTGACCCTCCCGTGTCGGCACCACCACCGCAGCCACGCGGGGCTCGACCGCTCCCTCCACGAGGACCAGGGCGGCCTCGGCCACGGCGGGATGCTCTCGCAGGCGGTCTTCCATGTCTGGGAGGGACAGGCGCTTCTCTGCGACCTTCACGACCCGGTCCATCCGTCCCAGCAGCCTGAAGCCGCCGCCCGGGATCGCCTCGGCGCGGTCGCCGGTCGCCAGACGAGCCCGGCCCGCGCCCGTCGGCTCGCCGCCACTCACGAAGCGCGAGGTCACCCGCAGCCGCCCGTCGTCCGGATCGACCTCGGTGAAGACGCCCGGCAGTGGCTGCCACGCCTCGTCGCCCCTCCACTGCTGGCGCACAGCGATGCCGCCGGTCTCAGTGGATCCGTACACCTCGAAAGGAGGCGCCCCGAGCGCGTCGGCCATGCGCCGGGCGATCCGGGCGTCCAGGGGCCCGCCCGAGGAGAAGACCGCGCGGCAGTGAGCCGCGCGGCCGGCCAGCTCCGGCTCATCGGCGAGTCGGCGCAGCGTGGCCGGTGTGCTGGCGAGCACGAAGCCAGCTGCGTCGCCGGCCCTCGAATCGGCATCCTCGGATCGGCCCATGTAGGGCGCAAGCTCCTCCGGATGCAGGACGGGCGTACGCAGGAAGGGGCGGCTCGACGCGAGGGGCCAGAGCACACCGAACAGCAGCCCGTAGAGGTGCTGGGGCGACGCCGTGGAGAGCACGCGTCCATCGGCTCCCAGGGCGGCTCCGAACTGCGTCTCCAGCAGCTCCACCTCGTCCTCCAGGTGGCGCACCCGCTTGACGACGGGCTTCTCCGCCCCGGTGGTGCCCGAGGTGAAGAGTTCGGCCCAGGGTGCCTCCCGGTCCAGGGGACGCAGCTCGGCGTGGACCCGCGGACCCTCGAGCGGCGACCAGCAGGGCCGTCCCTCGATTCCCTCGCCCTCGGGCGGGTGCGGCCCGTCGAGGACGAAGCCCATGACGTCACCGGCCAGGCGCTGGAGGGCACCGGGCTGGCGCGAGGGCGCGAGCACGGCCACCGTCCCCACCTGGCCCGCGGCCAGCAGCCCGACCGCGAAGGCGTAGGCGTCGTGGCAGTGGAGTGCTATGCGCGCGCCAGCGGCAGGACCGAGACGGGCCGCGAGAGAGGCCACGTCTGCGCACAGGTCCTCGGCGCGACGCAGTCCATCCCGATCGAACGCAACGACGCTCCTCGCAGCGCCTGAAGCTGCGAGGAGCCTCGAGAGCGGAGTCACGAGGTGGCGCTCGCAAGCCCCTGGAGACGCCGGTGCACCAGCGCGACCACCGAAGCGACGGTGTCGAGGGACCCGAGCTCGTCCTCGGAGAAGCCGAGCCCGGTTTCTTCCTCGAGGCATACCGCGAGGGTGACGGCGTCCACGCTGTCGAGGTCGAGATCCTCGAGCAGCTGGGCCTCGGGGGTGATCTCCTGGGCCGGGATCTCGAACTCCTGCTCGAGCAGACGACGGAGCATTCCGAGAAGCTCGTCGGGGGTGGTGGCGCTCACCTCAGAGGGCACTCCCGACCGCTGCGGACTGCCCGCGCACGAAGTCGGCCAGGCTCCGGACCGAGGCGAAGATGCGCTCGTTCTCTTCCGGATTGTCCTCGATGGAAACGTCGTAGCGCTCTTCGAGCACCATGGCGAGCTCGAGCGCGTCGATCGAGTCGAGGCCGAGACCCTCGATGAACAGCGGTGCATCCGTCTCGATTTCCTGGGGCGCTACATCCTCGAGGGCGAGGGCCTCGACGATGAGCTCCTTGATCTCCGCCTCGAGCCCCTCAGCTGCTGCCACGGTCCCATCTCCTCTGGAAGTCGGCCTCTAGTATCCTGGTCAGACGCCGGGCTGCAAGCGACCTCGGCTCGCTGCCGTCGAGGTGGTCGTCCGGGTGGATCGGCTGGCCCACCTCGATGTGCCAGACGGGTTTCTCGCGAGGGAAGTCGATCCAGCGCTCTCCCTTCATGAGTGCGCGCGGAGTCACCCGGAGGGTGACGGGCAGGAGGTCGCAGCCAGCCTCGAGGGCGATGTGAGCTGCGCCCCGCTGGAAGCGACGCAGCCCTTCGGGCGGCGAGCGCGAGCCCTCGGGGTAGACCACGACGGAGCGGCCCCCTCGCAGGCGCTTCGCTGCTTCCCCGACGACGTCGGCGCCCCGGTCGGCGTGCAGGTAGTCGGCGGCTTCGATCGTGCGCCGCAACCAGCCGATCCGCAGCCAGTCGGGGCTCACGATGAAGTCTGCCTGGGGCATCTTCGAAGCCAGGAGCGGTGTGTCGATCAACGAGGGGTGGTTGGCAACCACGAGCACCGGGCCACGCGAGAGCGCCTCTTCCCCCACCCAGCGCACCCCGATGGGACGAAGCAGGGTGGTGGCGCAGCCGATGAAGCTGCGCGCGCCGTGGTGAACGAGGCGCTGGGTCCGGAGCGAGAGCGCCTCCCGCGAGAGACCGAGAACCCAGGCGTACGCGCGCAGGAGCGGCAGCACCACCAGGCATGCGAGCCAGCCCCCCACGCCGAAGTAGGCGAAGCCAAGCCCCGCGCGCGTCAGCTGCCAGGTCCGGGAGAGGAGCTTCCTCGGGATCCGGGCCCTCCGTCGGCCGGAGACGTCGCTGGAACCGATGGAGCCGGCGGACGCTCCGGCGGTCTCCCCGTCCCTCGGGATCGTCGCCGCCACGGCCGGTTCCTCCATCCGCACTGGCTCCAAGGCGCACCCGTGGCGCACCGACGTCAGCCCATGGTCGCCTCGGGCACACGTCGCTGGCAAGGCCCGTGTGAAGGCCCATGGCGCCGGGCGCCCGGTGTCGTGCACGCTACGCTCCCCCGGTTCGACCCCCGTGGGGACGAGCCGAGGCGCCGGTGACGATCATGTCCTGGAACCAACTGCCCACCGCTTGCGCGGCCGCGGCGTGGATCGCTCGCCGTCGGCCGAGATCGGTGCGTGCGGCGGGGGCGCTCGTCCTCCTCGCCCTGGCGGGCGCGCTGCTGGCCGCCGGCCAAGCACCCGCCTCGGAGGAGACTCCGCCCGTCCCGAGCCTCGAAGCGCTGATGCGGGGCATGGCCGGAAGCTCCGGCGTCGTGGCCGGCTTTCACGAGCGCAAGGAGATCGCGCTCCTCTCCGAGCCGATCGAGACCCGCGGCACGCTCGTCTTCGTCCCGCCCGACCGTCTCCTGCGCGCCACCACCGAGCCCTCGCGCTCGCGGCTCGTGATCGCGGGTGAGCGCTTCGCCTTCCTCGACGACGCCGGCGGCGAGGTGGTGGACCTCTCCTCCAACCCACTGGCCCGTGCGTTCGTGGAGAACTTCATCGTCTTGTTCAACGGAGACCTGGAGGCCCTGCGCGAGCGCTATCAGCCCGAGTTCCAGGCCGCCGGGGCCGACTGGCGGCTCACCCTGCTGCCGCGCCATCGGCCGCTGTCCGACGTGATGGTGCGCGTGACGCTCGCCGGCGCCGGCCGGACGCTGCAGCGCATGGAGATGCTCGAGACCGACGGCGACCGCACCCTCACACGTTTCGAGGACGTGGAGGTGGACCGCAGCTTTTCACCCGAAGAGCTCGATCGCCTCTTCGCCATACCCGGGACGGATCCCGCCGCACCGTGAGCGAGCGCCGGATCCGCTGGCTCTTCGCGGCCGCGATGGGGGCCATGCTGGCCTACGGCGCCACCCATTTCGAGCTCTCCACGGACGTCACCAACTTCCTGCCGGAAGACAGCCGCGAGGAGTTCGGGATCCTGGCCTCGCGCCTGGCCGACAGCGAGCTCACCCGGACGATGATCCTGACGGTGGGCGCCCCGGACACCGCCACGGCCGTGGCCGCGGCGGGTGCGCTGGCCGAGCGTCTGGAGGACCACCCGGAGATCGCCTGGCTCCGGCGGGGACTCGATCCGGAGCCGCTCGAGGACGTTTACCAGCTCTACTTTCCGCGCCGGTACCGCTTCCTCTCGGACCGACCGGAGCAGGAGATCCCGAAGCTCCTGGCACCGGATGCGCTGCGCGCGCGGGC
>JBDLIK010000396.1:0-4072 GCA_039714895.1 Myxococcota bacterium
TCAAGGGAGGAGACGCCTCCGGAGCCGCCGCAGTCGCGGAAGGTACCTGCTTGCAGGATCGGGGCGACACCCGTGCAGCAATGGGGCGACACCCTGCCAGGCGGCGCCCGCAACGACGACGGGTCCCCCCCTGGGTTCGCGAGAGGGGGAACTCTAGGAGCAGAGATAGTCGAGGAGATCGGTATCGGTCACGATCCCGACCAGGCGCTCTTCCCCGTCGAGGACGAGGACCGAGTGGATCGTGCCGGACGCGATCAGGTCGATGACCGCTTCGATGCTCTCGTGAGAGCGGATCATCACCAGATCGGTGCTCATGATCTCCGCGACGGTCGCGCTGCGGTCGAGCAGATCGTCCGCCCTTCCGAAGGTCTTCGAGCTGAACTCACGATAGACGCGGAGGAGGTCGCGCGAGCTGACGATCCCGACCAGGGTGTCTCCGTCGACGACCGGGATATGGTGGAAGTTCCCATGGGTCAGGGCCCGTCGGACCTCGCTGAGCTTGGAGTCCACTCCCACGGTCCGGACGGGACTCGTCATGAGCTCGGAGATCGGCGTCGACCGCGTCATCCTCGCTCGCCTGTATAGCGGCTGGCGCGCGATCCGGCGCTGTGGCAAAGCGCCCCGCCGAAGCGCCACTCCGCTGGGTTACACTGCGGCCCTACCAACAACCTGCCTCGCTGGAGCGGACATGAACGTCAAGGTCCACGATCTCATGACGGAATCCGTCGTCACGACTGAGCCCCACAAGAGCGTCGATCACGCCCGGAAGCTGATCGAGCGCAACAAGGTCGGCGCCCTCCCGGTGATCGACTCGGTGGGGAAGCCCGTGGGCATCATCTCCGCCACGGACCTCGTGCTCGAGCTCAACGGCGGCTCGCCCGTGAGTACGATCATGACCGAGAAGGTCTACACGGTTCCCGAGTACGAAGACGTGAGTACCGCCGCGCGGATCATGCGCAACCACAAGATTCACCGCGTCATCGTCACCCACGAGCACCGGGTGGCTGGCGTCATCAGCGCCTTCGACCTGCTCAAGCTCGTCGAGGACCATCGCTTCGTCGCCAAGAACGCACCCACCGCGTCGAAGCGCAAGGGTTCGAAGCGGGCCTGAGCGGCCGTGCTCTGGAGGCACGAGAGCGGCAGGCGAGATCAGCGCTCGTCGGACTCCTCCGGAGGAGGGGCCTGGCGGTTCCCAGGGGACAGGACCTTGATCTCGAAGCGCAGCGTGCGTCCGGCCAGCGGGTGGTTCATGTCGAGCACGACCTTGTCGTCGCTCACCGCGACCACGTCGAACAGATCCTCTGCGCCGTCCGGCGCACGGCCCGTCACCTTGCGCCCCACCTGGCGCGCCTGCTCGGGAATGCTCTCGAGGGGAAACTCGCGGAAGGCGGCCGGGTCCACCGGCCCGTAGGCGTCCTCGGGGGCCAGCAGGATCGAGCGGGTCTCGTCCTCCTCCATCTGCACGATCTGCCGCTCGAGGGCGGGCAGCATCTCGCCGGCCCCCACCTCGAAGATCCTGGGCTTCCCGCCCACGTTGCCACCCAGCAGATCACCGGCCTCGCCATAGACCTGGAACGCGAAGGCGATGAGGCGACCCGGTGCGGTGTCGCGGGCAACGGGCTCGTGGGTCGAAGGCTCGTCGGGCATGTCGGTGGCGAGCTCTCTAGGCAGACTGCGCCGGGTCCGCTCGTCGCTCGGGAGACAGGCGATGGACCGGTGCGTTCTCCACATCGAGCCGCTCCGCGTCGAAGGCGACGAAGCCGCCCAGCAGCCGGCCGGCCGTGCGGTAGACCGGGTCCCCGCCGGCGGCCTCGAGGCATTCCCCCAGGCGGGGCGCCCAACGCGCGAGATGGTCGCGCAGGAACGCGCGGGAGGCGTTCCGGCAGATCTCGGCGTGCTCGCCCTCGCCTTCCTCCTGGAGCGCAACCCATTCCTTCACGGCGAGCAGGTGCATGAACTCGAGCTCGGCCGTGATGTGGTCCGACCGCTCACCGCTCGCCTCCACCTCCACGCCAAACGCGCTGTAGAAGCCGGCGACGTCCGCCATCTCGAAGGTCCGGGTCAGCTCCAGCTGGGGAGCGCCGCCCAGTTGGTCCATTTCCGTGGGTGCACAGCGAGCGGAGCTGCTCTCGTCGAAGGCCGTGTGGTGCCCCGCGCGTAGCCGCTCCACGTCGGCGGCGGCGAAGGAGTCGCGCAGGGCCTCCGCCTCCCCGACCAGGTCCGAGCTCTCGGTCAGACGCCCGAGGGCCTCGCAGAGCTCCGGCAGGTTGCGCTCCCGAGCCTCCTGCACCGAATCGGCGTCCGGCCTGCGGAACAGCTGGGCCAGCGCGCGGTAGACGCGGGCCCGATCGAGACTCAGGGAGATCCCCTCCGTGGCTTCCTCAGTCGCCTGCACGCGAGGCTCCCACGTCGGACTTCGCAGTGGTGGACCCGAGCCCGTCGAGCTTCGCCGGGATCCAGTTGTAGGTGACGGCCTTGCGGCCGTTCACTTCCTCCTGCTCGCCGTTCCAGATGGCCAGGATGAATGAGGTCTCCTCGCCCGGGACGAAGGCCGCGTCCGTCGGGTTCGACGTGGTGAGCTGGCGGCGGAGCACCACGGTCCAGCGGCCGTCGCGGTAGTCGCTGATCCCCTCGACGCTCGCGCCCATCCGGGGCGTGAGGGTGCCGAAGCCCCGGGCGATGTATTCGATGACGGGATCCGCGCCGCGCCAGCCGCGTACCTTGCGCCGCACGCTCAGGTCCTGGGGGAAGATCCAGACGCCTTCGGCGTGCGGATAGCGCTCCCCGAAGCGGCTGTCCCCCTCGGCGTTGGCATCGAAGTCCGCCGCCCACTGCCAGATCACGACGGGATGCTCAGGGTCCCCCATGAACGGCGCAGGGGCCACCTCCGGCCTTCCCGCCGGGAACCCGATGGCTGCGGCATCGCGGAACGTGTTCACGCCAACGCCCCGGTCGGCGCTCGGGTCGGCCCAGGTGAGGCGGACGGTCACCTCCTCACCGTCGTGGGTGGCGCGAACGGAGACCTTGGAAACGCTGCCGCCTCCCACGGGCGGGGCGATCAACTGCTCCTGCAGGTCGTAGCTGGACTCGGGGATCGCGGCCCAGGCCTTGTCCGTGGGGCTCGTGAAGACACCGTCGCGAACGAAGACCACCCGCAGCTCCTCGACGGGCGCGGCTGCCGCGCCCTGTGCGAGCGCCATCAGGCCGGCGGCCAGGAGGCCCTGGATTCTCATGACTCGCTCCCTCTTTTTTCGAGCGACGCTATCGCGCGCTCGGGGCACCACGGCGTAGCGGGGTACGGGACTCACGTCACGTCGAGGCGGTAGACGTCGCGCTTGCGGTCGAAACTCTTGCGCAGCTGCGGGGGCTCCGTGATGGGAACCTCGGCGACTTTCTTGCCGTCCCGGTTGTAGCCCAGGGCGATCTTCTTCTTCACGGAGAAGGTCTCCATGATCTCCGGCGAGCTTCCGAAGAGCTGGAGCAGGCCGGCCAGGGTCTCGTCCTGCGGCACGTTCCGGTAGGTGTCGATGGCATGCTGGACCCCGCCGCCGAACATCTGCTCGAGGAAATCCGTGGGCGTGTGGATCGGCGGGATGTAGTAGACGTTCGGGCCCGTGCCGAACTGCGGATAGAGCGGCAGCGCCACCTTGCGGACATGCACCAGGAAGTCGATGGGGTTGTTCGGGTCGGGCTTCCCCTGCTTGGGGTCCGTCAGGAAGCCCTGGCCGCGGATCTTTCCGATGCAGTTCTCCACGCACTGGGTCTGCTTGCCCTTCTCGATCTTCGGGTAGCAGCCGATGCACTTCTCCGACACCTCGTGGTTGGCGCGGAAGAGCGACTTCCCGTAGGGGCAGCCCTTGACGCACTCCCGGTAGCCCCGACAGCGGCTCTGGTCGATGAGAACGATCCCGTCCTCCTCGCGCTTGTAGATCGCCTTTCGGGGACAAGCGGCCAGGCATGCCGGATGCGTGCAGTGGTTGCAGATGCGGGGCATGTAGAAGAACCAGAGCGGATGCGTCTCGTCCTTGATGTGAGCCCCCTGGGGCATCTCGCCGCCGGCGACGACGTCCTC
>JBDLIK010000397.1:0-4066 GCA_039714895.1 Myxococcota bacterium
ATGTGTCGGGCCGCCTCCACCAGCCGGTCGCCTCGGCTTCCGTTGGAGACGATGGAGACCTGGAGGTCGAGCCCCTTCAGGAACGCCACGAAGTCGGGAAAGTTCGGGTAGAGCGTCGGCTCGCCGCCCCCGATCACGATCACCGAGCGCAGCCCGCGCTCGGCCATCAGCTCGAGCGAGCTGCGCAGCTCCTGCTCGCGATGCTTGTGGGCCGTGTTCAGGATGTCCCAATCGATGCAGTGGGTGCAGCGGTAGTTGCAGGCGGTGGTGAGGTCGAGGTTGATCGAGATGGGAGCCTGCTTCGGGGCGGGGGGCTCAGGCTCTCCCTCCCGGCGCGCGCGGGCCAGGGCCCTGCGCCAGCGGATGTACTCGGCCACCTGCGGGGCCACCGAGGGCTGCCTCAGCTTGGCCGTGAAGTCGTGAATCGAATGGGTCACGCTGCTTCCCCCGCGTGATAGGCCTCGAGGAGACCCTCCAGCATTGCCATCCGCGCGGCCACTTCGCCGCTCGGCTCCGGAACGTCCCCTCCCCCGACCCCGCGCAGCGCGCTCACGAAGCGCGAGACGCTCTGCCGGAGCGGGTCGGCCACCGGGACGCTCCGGGACCCGTTCACGAACGAGAGCGCGTAGTCGGAAACCCGGATCGCTCGATCCACCCACCGGCCGTTCACGCCGTACGCCGCCTTCCGGGGGGCCCGGTCGCTGGGGAGGAGCTCCACCTCGACCGCCACCTTTGCGGGCCCGGAATGGTAGTCGAAGTGGATCGCGATGCCCTCCGGCTCCGGGTGGGGCGGCAGCCGGACGTTGGCCACCCCGGGGGCGTCGCTGGGCGCGAGAGCCTGGAGCAGGCTCAGGGGGTGCGGCAGCGAGTCTCCCAGCATGTCGGCTCCCCGACTCATGGGCGTGAGCCGCATCCCGAAACTCTGCAGCGGCTCGGCCAGCACCCCGGGGTGGAGGGCCTCGAAGGAGGGAAGCGTATAGGGCCATTGGCAGTTCTCGTGGAGGAGACGTCGGGACTCCGCGAAGCGGGCCACCAGCGCAGCCCCGCGGCGGGCCAACCCGGGCTCCCCCCACACCAGGGGCTTCTCGCAGAAGACGTGGAGTCCGGCCTCGAGGGCCCGTTCCAGGTAGCCCGCGTGGGTCTCCGAGGGGGACAGGATCGCCAGGCCGTCGAGCGGATGCTCTGCGAGCAGCCGATCCAGCTCGATGTAGCCTTTCGCCCACACGCCGATCCGATCGTGGAGGTCCCGGCTCGCCTGCGCAAGGGTCTCGGCCCGGGTCCCCAGGAAGGCCGGAACCTCGGCCCCGGCTTCCACCAGGAAGCCGGCCACGAAGGGCCCCAGCCCCTGGCGCCGGCGGCGGGCGCCAATGAGCCCGACCCGGGGCGCGCTCACCCGTCCCTCCCCGGCGCCTCCCTCCCGAGCGCCTCCGGGCGCCTCCCGGCGACTCCCAAACGCCGGTAGCGGCCCTGCAGAGCCTCGGGAAGCTGCTGGACGAAGAGGCCGAGCTGGGGGAGGTATCCCAGGTGGTCGCACAGACGCAGCAAGGCCAGCTCGGTCTTCATGTCCGGGATCTCACCGCGCCGGCAGGCAACGATCGCCGCGCCGAGCTCGACGCGCACGATGCGCGACACCTCCTCCATGACCGTGCCGTCGCCTCCGGCACCGCGCATCTCCGAGAGGCGCACCGGTCCAGCGCAGTAGTAGACCTTCTCGTCGCTGGTCCCCGGGCTCGCGAAGTTCTCACCCCCGATCACCTGGAACGACTCGAGCGGGACCTGGCAGCCCGCCTCCTCGTGAGCCTCGATGGCGGCGCGCTGCCGCAGTCCGGCCTCCCCTTCTGCGTCGCTGGTCTCGACGAGACCCGCCACGACCTCGGCGATGGTGAGATACTCCCGGGGGTCCGGATGCACGAAGCGCTTGAACTTGCGCAGGTAGATGGGCGCCCGCGGCCCGTCGCGCAGCAGCACGTGGATCTGGGAGTCTGCGTCCTGGTCGTAGAGAACCGCGACGACGGCGTCGCTCCCCGGACGGGACACCACGTCGCAGCGGTAGACCTGCGATTCGCCGCCTTCGTAGGAGTTGCGCAATCGCAGCCGCGCGACCTGCAGGAACCCCTCGTCGCAGCGGCTCGAGGCCGTCAGGTCCTCGACGATCTCGATGGATCGGAGCTTCACGTGCGCGCAGGATAGGGATTCCGGGCCTTGGCGCTACGGCTCAGCCTTCCGCGAGCTCCCTCAGCACGTAGGAGAGGATCCCGCCGTGCACGTAGTAGTCGACCTCGCTCGGGGTGTCGATGCGCACGCGGGCCTGGAACTGCTTGCGGTGGCCTTCGTCGCTCGTCGCGACGACCTCGAGCACCTTGCGGCCCTCGAAGGCCCGAGCCGAGGCTTCGGCGAGGTCCTCTACGTCGTACGCCTCGCGGCCCGTGAGACCCAGACTCTGGGCGTTCTCGCCCGGAAGGAACTCCAGCGGCAGCACGCCCATGCCCACCAGGTTCGAGCGATGGATGCGCTCGTAGCTCTCGGCGAGGACTGCGCGCACGCCCAGAAGCTTCGAGCCCTTCGCCGCCCAGTCCCGGCTCGAGCCCGTTCCGTACTCCTTGCCGGCGATCACGAGCGCGGGAATGTCCGCCTCGCGGTAGGCCATGGCGGCTTCAAAGATCGAGGTCTGCTCTCCGCCCGGCAGCCGCAGGGTCACGCCCCCCTCGGTGCCCGGACAGAGGCGGTTGCGCAGGCGCACGTTCGCGAAGGTGCCCCGCATCATCACCTCGTGGTTGCCACGCCGCGATCCGTAGGAGTTCCAGTCCCGGCGCGCGACCCCGTGCTCCTCGAGGTAGCGGGCCGCGGGTGTGTCCGGCGCGATGCCCCCCGCCGGCGAGATGTGGTCCGTGGTCACACTGTCGCCGAGCAGCGCCAGCACACGAGCGCCGCGGATGCCTTCCACCCGCTCGGGAGCCCGGCGCTCCATCCCCGCGAAGTAGGGGGGCAGACGGATATAGGTGGAGTCCGGCTCCCAATCGAAGCGGGCTCCCTGGGGAGCCGGGAGCGCGTTCCAACGCTCGTCGCCCGAGTAGACCTGGCGATAGGTGCCGCGAAACTGCTCCGCCTCTACGGATCCGGCGACGGATTCACGCAGCTCATGGGTCGTGGGCCAGAGATCGCGCAGGAAGACCGGCTCCCCGTCGCGGTCGGAGCCCAGCGGCTCCCGGGAGAGGTCCACGTCCATGCGGCCGGCCAGCGCGTACGCGACCACCAGCGGCGGGGACATCAGGTAGTTGGCGCGCACCGCCTGGTGGATCCGGGCCTCGAAGTTTCGGTTGCCCGAGAGGACGGAGCACACCACCAGGCTGCCCTCGCGGATGGCCGCTTCGATGGGCTCCGCCAGGGGGCCCGAGTTCCCGATGCAGGTCGTGCATCCGTAGCCCACCAGATGGAAGCCAAGCTGCTCGAGGCAGGAAAGCAGACCTGCGCTCTTCAGGTACTCGGTCACCACGCGGGAGCCCGGGGCGAGGGAGGTCTTCACCCAGGCGGGGGTCTCGAGACCGCGCGCCACCGCCTTGCGGGCGAGCAGCCCCGCCGCCAGCATCACCGAGGGGTTCGAGGTATTCGTGCAGCTGGTGATGGCGGCGATCACCACCGAGCCGTGGTGGAGGGTGAACGACTCGCCGTCCAGCTCGACCCGCATGGCGGAAGGCTGCGCGGCGTAGTCCGGCAGGCTCCGACCTCCTTCGGCCTCCCAGCGTGCGACCTGCTCGGAAGCGGGCTCCGGAGCCCCACCCGCGGTCATGGTCTCGACGGTGTCGTGGAAGGCGCGCTTTCCCCAGGCGAGGGGAACGCGGTCCTGGGGCCGGCGGGGCCCGGAGATGGAGGGCTCCACGCTGGCGAGATCGAGCTCCAGCACGTCCGAATAATCGGCCTCGGGACTGTCCTTGGTGCGGAACAGCCCCTGCTCCTTCATGTACCCCTCGACCCGGGCCACCTGGGCTTCGCTGCGCCCGGAGAGGCGCAGATAGCGCAGGGTCTCTTCGTCCACCGGAAACAGGCCGCAGGTGGCGCCGTACTCCGG